>CAXRCQ010000541.1:0-3083 GCA_964228845.1 Blastomonas sp. | reverse complement strand
CAAGACGTGGATCTCGAACGCGATCCAGGGCAGCTGCTTTGCGCTGCTGGTCAAGACCGACCCCAAGGCCGATCCGCGCTACAAGGGCATGAGCCTGTTCATCGCGCCCAAGCAGGAAGGCTTCACCGTCGGCAAGAAGTTCGACAAACTCGGCTACAAGTCGATCGACAGCGCCGAGCTGATCTTCGACAATTACCGCATCCCGGCCGACAATCTGATCGGCGGGGTCGAGGGCCAGGGCTTTTTCCAGGCCACCGGCGGGCTGGAACTGGGCCGCATCAACGTCGCCGCGCGCGGCGTGGGCCTCGCCGAAGGGTCGCTGCGGCTTGCCACCGAAGATGCGCAGCTGCGCCAGACGATGGGCAAGCCGATCGCCGAGCATCAGGCGATCCAGCTCAAGATCGGAGAAATGGTGACGCGCGCGCGCGCCGCGCGGCTGCTGACGCTCGATGCCGCCGAAGCCTATGACCGTGGCGAACGCTGCGACATGGAAGCGGGCATGGCGAAATATTTCGCTTCGGAAGCTGCGGTGCGCAATTCCGAAGAAGCGATGCGCATCCATGGCGGCTATGCCTATTCCAAGGAATACGAGATCGAGCGCTATTATCGCGACGCCCTGCTGATGTGCATCGGCGAAGGCACCAACGAGATGCAACGCATGATCATTTCCAGGCAATGGGTGAAGCGGAACCCGGCATGAGGGGGGAGCAACTGTCATGAGGCTGCCGCTGACCGGCTATCGCGTGCTCGCTGCCGAGCAATATGGCGCGGGGCCTTATGGCACGATGTTCCTGGCGCAGATGGGGGCGGAGGTCATCAAGATCGAGCCGCCGAACAAGCCCGGCCAGCCGGGCGGAGACACCGCGCGCGCGGTCGGCCCGCATTTCCTGCGCGAGAACGAGAGTCTCTATTTCCAGAGCTTCAACCTCAACAAGAAATCGCTGACGCTGGATCTGCAAAGCGAGCGCGGGCGCGAGATCCTGCGTGCGCTCGCCGCCACTTCGCACGCGATGGTCAACAATCTGCGCGGCGACCTGCCCGCGCGGCTGGGTCTCGATTACGCGACCTTGTCGGACGTGAACCCGGCCATCGTTTGTGCGCATCTGTCCGCCTATGGCCGCGACAATGCGCGCGCCAAATGGCCGGGCTATGATTACCTGATGCAGGCCGAGGCAGGCTTCCTGTCACTGACCGGGGAGCCCGACGGCCCGCCGGTGCGCTTCGGGCTTTCCATCGTCGATTTCATGACCGGCACGCAGATGGCGGTCGGGCTGCTCGCCGCGATGCTCGATGCGCAGCGATCGGGCACCGGCTGCGATGTCGATGTCGATCTGCTGTCTGTCGCCGCGCACCAGATGAGCTATCCGGCGGTCTGGTATCTCAATGAGGGCGATGTCACGCCGCGTGCGCCGCGCAGCGCGCATCCGTCGGTCACGCCCAGCCAGATGTTCCGCTCGGCCGATGGCTGGATGTTCGTGATGGCGCAGCTACCCAAATTCTGGTCGATCCTCGTCGATGCCATCGGGCGCGGCGATCTGAAGGACGATCCGCGCTTCCGCACCCCCGCCGACCGCCTCGCCAACCGTGACGCGCTGACACAGGTGCTCGATGCGGTGTTCGAGACGCAGCCGACCCAGCACTGGGTCGATCTGCTCGCGGGCAAGGTGCCGGTCGCGCCAGTCCACGATCTGGCGAGCGCGATGGACAATCCATATCTCAAGGAAACCGGCATGATGCAGACCGTGCAGCATCCCGATCGTGAATCGCTGCGCGTGCTGGCCAGCCCGATCCGGGTCGACGGCGAGCGGCTGCCTGCACGCGCCGGACCGCTGCTGGGCGCGGACAATGACGAGGTGCTGGGCAGCATCGGTCTGTCGGACAGCGACATCGAGACCCTCAAGCGCGACGGGATCGTCTGAGCGATGGGCAAGCTTTCCGGCATCCGGGTGATCGACCTGTCGCAGTTCCTGCCCGGCCCGATGCTCACGGTGATGATGGCGGATCAGGGCGCAGAGGTGATCAAGATCGAGCCGCCCGCCGGCGATCCGGCCCGCCAGATGGCTCCGTTCGAGAACGGCCAGTCGGTCTGGTTCCGCAACCTCAACCGCGGCAAGGCCAGCGAGATACTCGACCTCAAGAGCGAGGCGGGGCGCGCGCGCCTCACCGAACTGATCGCAGGTGCCGATGTGTTCGTCGAAGGGTTCCGCCCCGGCGTGATGCAGCGGCTGGGCTTCGACTATGCCGCAGTCCGCGCGATCAACCCTGCGATCGTCTATTGTTCGGTCTCCGCCTTCGGGCAGAGCGGACCGATGGCGCACCATCCGGCGCACGACCTGGCGGTGCAGGCGCTGTCGGGCTTCCTTTCGGTCAATGACGGGCCCGATGGCACGCCGGTGGTGCCCGGCGTACCGTCCGCCGACATGGCCGCCGGGCTTACCGGGCTTTCCGCCGTGCTGATGGCATTGATCGGGCGGCAGCGCACCGGCAGGGGCGATTATGTCGACATCGCGATGTTCGACAGCCTGCTGCCCTGGTGCGCGCATATTGCGGGCAGCGCGATCGCCGGCGGCGAGGCGCCGCGATCGGCGACGCAGCGCTCGCTAGGCGGCGCAGGCTTCTATCAGGTCTATCGCACGCGCGACGGTCGCCATGTCGCGCTTGGCGGGCGCGAACTGAAATTCGTGAAGGTGCTGCTCACCGCCCTAGGCCGCGAAGACCTGATCCCGCTCGGCGAGGCCGATGCAGGACCGGCCCAGGCCCCGCTGATCGCCTTCCTGCGCGAGACGTTCCTCAGGCGCACCCGCGACGAATGGGTGGCCTGGTTCGAGGACAAGGACGTCGCCTTCTCCCCCGTGCTCGATTTTGCCGAGGGTTTCGCGAGCGAGCATGTCGCGCATCGCGGCCTGCTGGTCGAAGCAGGCGAGGCGCACCATATCGCCCCGCCGATCCGCTTTGCCGGGGAGCCGGAATGGCAGGCGACGGACGCGCCGGAGCGGGGGGCATGAGCGCGACGGCGCCGTCGCAAAATCCTCCCCTGCAAGGGGAGGGGGACCGCGATGCGAAGCATCGTGGGGGAGGGGTAT
>CAXRCQ010000540.1:0-4205 GCA_964228845.1 Blastomonas sp. | reverse complement strand
GTGCACATCAGCGCGGTCGAAGCGTCGGGCATGCACACGCTCGATCGCGACCAGCGCGTGAACTTCGAGCTGGAACAGGATCGTCGCGGCAAGATGGCGGCTGTCCGCCTGTCTTCGGCGGCCTGATCGGCAGCAAGGAATCTGCGGGGCGGCGCTGCCGTCCCGCGGGCTCTGCCTGCACCGTTTACAAAGGCTTAAGCTGTCGATGCTAGGCTCCGCGCTCGTTTAGAAAAAGGTCGCGGAATGCTCAACAAACTTCTGCAAGACCACGCCATGTTGCGTGAAAAGGGTGAGGCGCTGATTGCGCTCCTCGACCTTCCTTCCATGCCCGATCGGCAGATCCTGGCCCAGATGCGCTGGGAAGTCAGCAGTCTGATGATGCAGCACCTCGCGCTGGAAGACCGCTATCTTTACGCCAAGCTGATCAGCGATCCTCGACCGCACGTCCGTTCCATAGGCGAACGGTTTCAGCAGGAACTTCTCGACCTGTACGCCCATTATTCGGAGCAGGGCAAATACTGGACTCAGGACCGCATTGCCGCAGACTGGGACGGCTATCGTCATGCTGCAAAGCGCCGGACGCATGTGATGTTCGAGCGTATCGAGCGTGAGGAAGCCGAACTCTATCCCCTGATTGCGGGTGCAGCTATCGATATCAACAGCCATGCCCCGCATACAACCAATTGGGCGCGCGAAGCTTTTGCGATCAAGGATGCCATGACGACGCCCGGATATCAGCCCGCGCGCTGATAAACTGCAATCGACTGGCCAGGCGGTCGAAACTTTTCCCGCCGCCGCTTATCGTCTAAGCGCTGCGCCATGTCTGAAGCGAATCCCGATATTCTTCCCGCAGGTCTGGCCGATCTGCTGCCCCCGCGTGCCGAGCAGGCCGCGTGGCTCACCCGCAATGCGATGCAGGTGTTTGCCGCGCATGGCTATGATCGCGTATCGCCGCCGCTCGTCGAATATGAGCGCTCGCTTGCCACGCGGATGCAGGGCACGGGCCGCCAGCATCTTTTCCGCATGGTCGACCCCTCGTCGATGCGGACGCTCGCCATCCGCTCGGACATCACCGTACAGGTGGGCCGGGTTGCGACGACCCTGATGGCCTCTGCGCCGCGCCCCTTGCGGCTCAGCTATGCAGGACAAGTTTTGCGGATCGCGTCGGACCAGCTCGCTCCCGAGCGCGAGCGGCTGCAGATTGGTGCAGAACTGATCGGGCACGACAATATTGCCGCCGCGCAGGAGGTGGTGCGGATCGCCATCGAGGCGCTGGTTCAGGCGGGTGCGACGGGCATCACGGTTGATCTGACCTTGCCCGATCTCGTGGATACGCTCGCCGCCAGCGCCTTCCCGTTGCCCTCTGGCATGATAGGGGCTGTTCGCCGCGAGCTCGACATGAAGGATGCCGGTGGCCTGACGGCGCTGGGTGCCGATGCCTATCTGCCGCTGCTCTACGCGATGGGGCCGTTCGACGCGGCGATCGATGCCCTTGCTGCGATCGATGCAGGGGGCGTGCTCGCCAGCCGGATCCGGGGCTTGCGTGAAATTGCCGCGGCGCTGCCCGACAACGTCACCGTCACGCTCGACCCTACCGAGCGTCATGGCTTCGAATATCAGAGCTGGTTCGGCTGTTCGCTCTATGCCGATGGCTGTTCCGGCGCGCTGGGACGCGGCGGCACCTATGCCATACCCGATGGCAAGGGCGGCAACGAGGTCGCTACCGGTTTCTCGCTTTATCCCGATGCCCTGCTCGATCTCGGCGGAGCCGGCGAAGGGCAGGGCGCAGGCAAGCTGTTCCTGCCGCTGGATCATGACCGCGACACGGCCGCGCGGCTGCGCGCAATTGGCTGGCGGACGCTGGCGGCGATTACCTCGGGCGATGATGCTGTCGCGCTCGGCTGCACGCACCGGCTGGTCGGTCAGGAGTGCGTGGCGCTCTAGTGGATTGATTTTGACATTTGCATCCCCTTGCGGCTGGGTTGGGTCTGCAAATTTCAAAATCGTAAAATCTACTAGAATCAATAAGATCTAGTGGTCCGAAGAGATTCTGACATTCGAGCACAGCCTGGCTTCACGCGGAACCGAATGTCAGAATCGGACCACTAGAGCGCCCTCAGGAAGGTTTCGACGATATCGGTCTGCGGATTGCCCGACTGGCCCAGTTCGCGGTTTATCGTCATGTGCGATTCGCCGTCCACGCCTTCCAGCTGTACCTTCGCGCCAGCCTCTGACAGCGCGCGGCCCAGCGCCTGGGACTGGGCGGTCGCATCGGCGCGCCGAGACACATAGAGGATCAGCCAGCGCGGCGCATTGGGCGCTGCCGCGTGCCGCGTGGGCGACAGCCTCGCCTGGCGCATGGGGTCCGTGCCGAATGCGGGCTCATAGGTTCGCCTGGTCATGAATGCGGCCTGGCGCATCTGTTCGGCGACATCATAGGCCGCCCCGTCGAGCAGGATGACGGCGGCCAATTGGCTCAGGGCCGACCCCAGCCATTGCGGATCGGTGCCCACTAGCGCGGAAAGATGTGCGCCGGCGCTATGCCCCATCAGCACGATGCGCGCCGGATCGATGCCGAGCGTCGCGGCGTCGCGCTTCAGCCGCTGAACGGCCGCACCGACATCGGCCGCCTGCTGCTCGACCGCCGCTTCGGGCAGTAACCGATAACCGATCGAGGCAAAGGCCCAGCCTTGCGCGTTGAAGAATTCGGGCTTCTGCTGGACCATCTCCTTGCTGCCCTTGCTCCACCCGCCGCCATGGACATAAACCACAATCGGATAGCCCTGCGCGGGCCGGGCAGCCTCGGGGACATAGAAGTCCAGCTTTTGCGACGCGTTGGTGCCATAGGCGATGGTGCGGGCACGGGAGGTCGTTCGGGTGCCGGTATCGCTCTGCTGCATTCGCCTTGCCATTGCGCGCATCATCTCGCCCTTGCACGGCTGCGAGAGCTGATCCTTCTTCGCGCGCAGGCATTCGCGCATCTCTTCGCGATTGAAGCCGCACAGCTGCACGACCTCCCGCCTGCATTCGCGCGACAGCATTCGTCCACCCTCGCGTGCCTGTTGCGCCAGCACCGGTGCAACAAGCAGCCCCGCACCCAGAATGATCAGCCCTTTCTTCAGCATGTGTCGTCCTCCAACCCTTCCCGTGTGCTAACTTGCCGCGACAGGATCGTTCCGGTCCAGCCTCGAACTGCATCAATTTGTATCCGTATTTGGCGCAACGCACTGGACGCCAGCGCCAGCCATCACTAGGACGGCCCCGCTTTGCGCGTGGCGGCCCCATGCGCTCCACCATCGGAAAAAGGTTTGGTTCGTGGCCAATGTAACCGTGATCGGCGCCCAATGGGGCGATGAGGGCAAGGGCAAGATTGTCGACTGGCTGGCGGAGCGTGCGGACGCCGTCATCCGCTTCCAGGGTGGGCACAATGCCGGGCATACGCTGGTCATCGGCGACAAGGTGTTCAAGCTGTCGCTGCTGCCCTCGGGTATCGTGCGCGGTACGTTCAGCGTGATCGGCAATGGTGTGGTGCTCGATCCCTGGGCGCTGCGCGACGAGGTCGAGAAACTGCGCGGTCAGGGTGTCGAAATTACGCCCGACAATCTGGCCATTGCGGACAATTGTCCGCTCATCCTCCCCTTTCACCGCGATCTCGATGCGTTGCGCGAGGATGCGAGTGGCCAGGGCAAGATCGGGACCACGCGTCGCGGCATCGGCCCGGCCTATGAAGACAAGGTTGGCCGCCGCGCCATCCGCGTCTGCGATCTCGCGCATCTGGATTCGCTCGATCCGCAGCTCGACCGGCTGTGCGCGCATCATGACGCTCTTCGCGCCGGTTTCGGTGAGCCACCGATCGATCGTGCCGCGCTCCTTGCGGAACTGGCCGAAATCGCGCCGTTCGTGCTCGAATTCGCGCAGCCAGTGTGGAAGCGCCTGGGCGAGATCCGCCGGGCTGGCGCACGCATGCTGTTCGAGGGCGCGCAGGGCGTGCTGCTCGATGTCGATCACGGAACCTACCCCTTCGTCACCTCGTCGAACACCATCACCGGATCGGCTTCTGGAGGGTCGGGGCTGGGGCCGCAGGCGAGCGGCTTCGTGCTCGGCATCGTCAAGGCCTATACCACCAGCGTTGGATCGGGTCCGTTCCCCACCGAACTGGAGGATGAGACCGGCCAGCGGCTTGGAGAGCGCGGCCATGAATTCGG
>CAXRCQ010000539.1:0-2375 GCA_964228845.1 Blastomonas sp. | reverse complement strand
GCGTTCTTCTGCGCGCTGTGCCTTGCCACCGGATCGATCTGGGCGCGGCCGACCTGGGGCACCTGGTGGGTGTGGGATGGGCGGCTGACCTCGATGCTGGTGCTGTTCTTCCTGTATCTCGGCTATATCGCGCTGGCCGACGCGAGCCAGAAGGATGCCGCTGCGGGCCGTAGCGGCACGTCCCGCGTCGCCGCGATCTTCGGGCTGGTGGGTGCGGTCAACGTGCCGATCATCAACCGCTCGGTGGTGTGGTGGAACAGCCTGCACCAGCCCGCGAGTATCTCGATCGGCAAGTCGGCGATCGATCCCGCGTTCCTCTGGCCGCTCGGCATGGCGGTGATCGGTTTTTCGCTCATTTTCGGCGCGATCGTGCTGATGCGCATGCGCACCTTGCTCGCCGATATCCGCATCGAGGCGCGCATGCGCAGGCTGGCTGCGGCATGACCCAGTGGCATTACGTCCTCATGGCCTATGGGCTGGGCATTGCCGGAACTGCCGGGCTGATCGGCTATTGCTGGCTGGCGCTGAAACGCGCAGAAGCGCGGCTCGACGCGCTCAAGCGCAAGTGAACCGGACAATCACCCCATGAAAGCCAAGCACCAGCGTCTCGTCCTGATCTGCATCGCCCTGGTCGGCCTTGTCGCCGCCGGGCTGATCGCCGCCTATGCGCTGCGCGACCAGGCGAGCTATTTCTACACGCCCGGCGACATTGCCGAAAAGGGCGTCGAGCCCGGCCAGGCGATCCGTCTGGGTGGCATGGTGCAGAAAGGCTCGATCAGGAAACAGGCTGACGGCGTGACGATCGATTTCATCGTCGAGGATGGCAAGGGCACGGTACCGGTGCGTTTTACCGGGATCACGCCTGACCTGTTCGTCGAGGGGTCGGGGGTCGTGGCCGAGGGGCGCATGAACGCCTCGGGCCAGTTCGTCGCCGACAACCTCCTCGCCAAGCATGACGAGAATTACGTGCCGCGCGAGATGCGCGACATGACCAAGGCCGATGTGAAGCAGGTCGCCGGGACGGTGCAGCAGCCATGATTGCCGAAATTGCGCTAGCGATCCTGTGGCTCGCGGCCGCGCTGGCCGTGCTGCAACTGGGGCTCGGCAGCTATGCGCTGACCGCGCGCGGAGCCGAATTCCTGCGCGCCATCCGCCCGATCGCGGTGGTGCAGGGCTTGCTCACCGCAACAGCCTTTGCGCTGCTGATCGTGCTGTTCCTGCGCACCGACCTGTCGGTCAAGCTGGTCGCGGCGAACAGCCACAGCCTGAAGCCGCTGATCTACAAGATCGCCGGGGCCTGGGGCAATCACGAGGGCTCGATGCTGCTCTGGGTCACCGTGATGGGGCTCGCGGGCGGCTTCGTCGCGCTGCTCGAACGGCGGCTCAACGAACGCACGATGGGCGCGACGCTTGCCGGTCAGGCGTTCGTGAGCCTTGGCTTCTATGCCTTCATGCTGTTCTCGTCGAACCCGTTCGAGCGGCTCAATCCCGCGCCGGTCGAGGGCAATGGCCTCAACCCGCTGCTGCAGGACCCCGGCCTCGCCTTCCATCCGCCGACGCTGTACATCGGTTATGTCGGTCTCTCGATCGCCTTTTCCTTTGCGGTCGGCGCGCTGATCACGCGCGATGTCGGCCCCAATTTCGCGCGCGCGATGCGGCCCTGGGTGATGGGCGCGTGGATCTTCCTGACGCTCGGCATCACGGCGGGCTCCTGGTGGGCCTATTACGAGCTCGGCTGGGGCGGCTGGTGGTTCTGGGACCCGGTCGAGAATGCCTCGCTGATGCCCTGGCTCGCCGCGACCGCTTTGCTTCATTCGGTCAGCGTGCTGGCGACGCGCAACGCGCTCAAGGCCTGGACGGTGATGCTCGCGGTCGTCGCCTTCTCGATGTCGATGGTCGGCACCTTCCGGTGCGTTCGGGCATCCTCACCAGCGTTCACGCCTTTGCGGTCGATCCCGAGCGCGGCAGCTTCATCCTGGCCTTGCTCGCCATCTATATCGGCGGCGCGCTGGCGCTGTTCGGACTGCGCGCCTCGACCGTGACCGAGGGCGCGAAATTCCACCTGTTCAGCCGCGAAGGCTCGCTGGTGATGAACAACGTGCTGCTGGTCGGCGTGCTGGGCATCGTGCTGATGGGCACGCTCTACCCGCTGGTGACCGAGGCGTTCGGCACCAAGGTTTCGGTCGGCCCGCCCTATTTCAACCCGGTCAGCGCGATCTTCGTCTTCCCGATGCTGGTGATCATGGCGGCGGGTCCGCTGATGCGCTGGCGGCAGGATAACGGGCGAAAGCTCGCCAATCTGCTCGCCGTGCCCGCTCTGGTCGCCGCAGCAACGCTCGCGCTGGTGGTGGTGTTCGGCGGCGAGATCGGCATTC
>CAXRCQ010000538.1:0-9091 GCA_964228845.1 Blastomonas sp. | reverse complement strand
GGCGAAGCGTCGGTGACTCAGGACGCGATCGTGACACAGAATGGTGCCAGCGAGTCTAACATCACGCAGACCTTCGATAACGACGGTTCGAACACCTTCTTGGCAACCGTCAACCAGGATGGCGACGGCAACCTGTCCAATGTAACGCAGCGCGATCAGGGCTTTGGCGAAATCGGCAATGCTGATGGCGGCCTGTTCGCCAATGTCAACCAGACCGGCGATGACAACACCACCGACCTGATCCAGGAAAACAAGTCGGCCGATGCCGATATCGACCAGACCGGCGATGGCAACACCGTCGATGCGTTCCAGGGTACGGCTGGCCAGAACCTGATCGTGCTGCAGACGGGCGATGACAACATCTCCAACTCGACCCAGACCGGCCTCAACAACTCGGCCGACATCCTGCAGGCAGGCAATGGTGCGACGTCGACCGTGACCCAGTCGGGCCGCAACGATCTGGCATTTGTCGATCAGCTGGTCGGTTCGGACGGATCGCAGTCGACCATCCTGCAGACTGGCGCTGGGGGCCCGCGTTCGGAGAACGAGGCCAATGTGACCCAGTCGGGCCTGACCAACGTGTCGTTCGTTACCCAGGACGGTTTCAACAGCACCGCCACGGTCGAGCAGTCGGGCGCGAACAACGAGAGCAACGTGACCCAGACGGGTACGGTCGATGGCTTCGGCAACACCGCCGATGTCGAGCAGTCGGGCAACGGCAACCTGTCCGATATCATCCAGACCGGTTCGCTGAACTCTGCCACCGTGACCCAGTCGTCGGATGGCAACAGCTCCAGCGTGACCCAGAATGGTGTGGGCAACTCCGCCACCGTCACGCAGGGCGGCCTCTAAGCCTCCAGCCTGCCGGGCGGATCTTTGCGTCCGCCCGGCACTTTTCGGGGCCCTCAACCCCCGGTCCGCTGAAGCCTTTCAGTCGCAACCCACCCTTTTGAAGGAAACTTAGCCATGAAGAATATCCTCATGATCAGCGCTTCCGCCGCTGCCCTGGCACTGGGCGCACCGGCCTTTGCGCAGTCGCAGACCTCGACCATCGACCAGACCGGCGACGCCAATGCGGCCGTTGTCGCTCAGGCCGGAAACGAGAACGTTTCGGACATCGACCAGGACGGCGACAACAACTCCGCCAATGTCGATCAGGAAACCAACCCCGCCGGTTCGCCCACCTTCGGCGTTGCCGCCAACAATTCCGAGATCACCCAGACCGGCACCTTCAACAGCGCGACGGTCGATCAGGACAACGACAATGCTGCCGGCGCGACCAATTCGGTCGTGATCACCCAGAATGGCGATGGTGCCAGCCTGGCCGAAGCCAATGTCGCCGACGCCACGCAATCGGGTGACGGCAACAGCACCACGATCGACCAGGGCGTTGCCAGCCTCAACACCGGCAACACCAACAGCGCCACCACCAGCCAGACCGGTCGCCTCAACGTGATCGACCTGACCCAGCTGAACGACGGTGCCACCGCCGATGTGACCCAGACCGGAACGGCCAATAGCTCGATCTCGTCGCAGGGCCGCAACAGCACCAACACCACTGTCGACCAGGAACTGATCGTCAGCCAGAATGGCGAGGGCAACAGCTCCTCGATCGACCAGCGCGGCTCGAGCAACTTTGCCAATGTCTCGCAGGACGGCAACGACAACAGCTCGATCATCAACCAGCCGGGCTTCGACAATGATGTCGGTGGTCTGACCCTGGTGGGCGTCAACCAGATCGGTGACGACAATGCATCGACCGTGAACCAGAGCGCCAATTTCGGTTCGGCAACGATCGACCAGATCGGTAGCAACCTGACCAGCTTCGTGACGCAGAGCGGCCGCGCCAATAACGCGGTGGCCGATGTCGATCAGGCTGGCTCGAACAACACCAGCACCATCGTGCAGACTGCCGCTGCTCCGCCGGTTGGTCCGGCCAGCCAGATGACGGCGCTGGTCGATCAGTCGGGCTCGGGCAACGAAAGCGAAATCAGCCAGACCAACACGCTCGGCGCTCCGGCTGTTTCGGGCAATCTCGCCGATGTCACCCAGTCGGGAACCGGAAACTATTCCGACCTGAGCCAGGATGGCCATGAAAACACCGCGACCGTCGATCAGAGCGGCACTGGTGCGGACAGCTTCATCACCCAGTTTGGCAACGAGAACACCGCCACGGTGACGCAGAGCGGCGCGATGGATATGTCGACCGTCAACCAGACGGGCAATGGCAACAGCGCCACGGTGACGCAGAGTGCGCTGCCGGTCGTGGTTGGCGGCCCCATCTGACAACCGGACCTTCCGGCCGGCGCCTGTGACGGAGGTGCCGGCCGGAGCCTTTTCAATGGAACATGATCCCATGAAGAAACTCCTTCTTGCCGGCGCATCGTCGCTGGCGCTGTTCGCCGCCGCACCGGCGATGGCGCAGAACAACCAATCGACCGTCACCCAGACCGGAACGACGGGCACTGCCACCGTCGATCAGACCGGCAGCAACGGCACATCGACGATCACCCAGGGCGGTGACGGCAACAGTGCCAAGCTCATTCAGGGCGGCGACTTCAGCCGCTCCGAGATCGTGCAGGACAACGGCACCGGCAGCAGCGACGACGATAACAGCGCAGAGGTCACCCAGCAGGGCAATGACCAGTTCTCGCGCATCGTCCAGACCAACGATTTTTCCGCCGCCACCGTCAAGCAGGCGGGCACCGGCAACGATTCGCGCGTGACGCAAAGCGGCGATCTGGACGAAGCCCGAGTCGATCAGGACGGCACCGACAACGATTCGCGGGTCACCCAGTCGGGCAATCTGAACGACGCATCGGTGGTCCAGCAGGGCGCACGCAACGTGTCCAACCTGACCCAGAGCAGCGGCCTCAACCAGGCAATTGTCAACCAGCTGGGCGGCGATGAAAACGAATCGCGCCTGGTGCAGAATGGCGTCGGCGCAAATGTCGCCAATGTGCTGCAGACCGGCGACGACAACCTGTCCGATATCATCCAGGGCGGGGCGGGCAATGGCGTCGGCAGCACGGCTGCGGCGGGCATCGTCCAGGAAAGCGCCGGAAACGACGCGATCATCCGCCAGGCTGGCGGGCTGCACAGCGCCTTCGTCAAGCAGGAAGAGGGCAACGACAATTTCGCCTCGATCAACCAGGGCGAAGACGTCAGCACCAATCATGATGCCGAAATTCGTCAGGCCGGGTTCCAGAACCGCGGCACGATCGTCCAGCGCGGCTTCAACGAGATTGCCGAAATTCTTCAGACCGGTGACCTGAACATCGCCACGATCGATCAGGGCGGCGGCACGGGCTTTGGTCATGATGCGCTGGTCGATCAGTCGGGCCATGACAATCTGGCCGAAATCGCCCAGCGCGGCGAGGACCAGAAGGCGAGCATCGACCAGTCGGGCGACGGCAATGAAGCCGAAGTGGATCAGGGGCGCGATCGTCTCTCCGGCTGGCAGGCCTTGTTCGACACCAATTTTGGCGAGAACCAGACCGCAAGCATCAGCCAGGGCGGCAATGACAACACCGCCAGCACGTTCCAGCGCGGCGAGAACCAGAGCGCCACGATCGAGCAGATCGGCAGCCGCAACACCGGGGCGGCCGGCTTCCTGTTCGGTGCGCAGATCGTTCAGGGCGGCAATGATGGCCGCAACAATCAGGCGACCATCCGTCAGATCTCGGACGAGAACAGCGCGCTGACCACGCAGATGGGATCGGCCATGGCGTCACTGGTGGTGCAGGAAGGCTGGCTCAACCAGTCGATCGTCGATCAGGACGGTTCGGGCCATACGGCCAATGTAAGCCAGGGCGGCAACAGCAACCTGTCCGAAATCATCCAGACGGGCACCGGCAATACCGCCAATGTCACGCAGAATTCGCACTTCAACGAATCGTACATCAACCAGGCTGGCAGCGGCAATACTGCCACCGTGATCCAGGGCAACTGACCATGACAAGGGCCATCCCGGATGCTGCCTCGGCAACCACGGGATGGCCCCAGGGTTCCTTCAGGAGAGCTACCATGCGCACACATTCTGCCAGGCTGGCCATCGCCGCGATGATGGTACTGGGGGCACAGACGGTGCAGGCGCAAACCGGGCCGACCGATCCGTGTGCCGGGGCGGGCGCGGACCGCTGCGCGGCACCCTTGCGCAGCGCCGCCTATATCTCGCAGATCGGCCAGGCGAACACCGCCGTCATCTCGCAGGACTCCACTGCCCAGACGGCAAGGGTGAAGCAGAATGGCGGCGAGCTGAGCGCGCGCGTCACGCAGCGGGGACCGGGTATCGCCTATCTCGAAATCGATCAGGCCGGTCTGCTCAACACCTTCGTTTCCAACCAGAATTCGGCAGATGGCGGCAGCAATGTCGTGGTCGCGGCCCAGCAGGGCGAAGGCAATGCGATCCTGCTTGATCAATCGGCCGTCGCCGGTAGTGTCAACACTGCGATGCTTGCACAACAGGGAACGGGCAACCAGATGCAACTGGGGCAGAACGGTTCGGACAATCGCGCCGAACTCGTCCAGCTGGGCGACAACAACGCCATGACGGCAACGCAGAACGGATCGACCAACCAGCTTCGCTGGGTGCAGAACGGCAACGGCCTGTCCGATCTGCAGATCGTGCAGAGCGGCAATCAGGCGATGTCGATCACCCAGTCCAACGGAGGCACCTGACATGCCGAGGCCCGGCTTCCTGCGACCGCTTCCGCTGCATCTGCCCAGCCGGGCGGAAATGGTGCGCGTCGCCGTGCTGGGCCTGCTCGTCCTGGCGGCCATCGCCTCGACCCAGTTGCTTCCCGACGCTTCGGCACAGGATGGTGGAAGCTCCGACAGCGCCGCCGAAGACCGAAGCGCTGCCGTGACAACAGACCAGGCTTCCATCCCCGATCGGTCGCTTGCGGTTCCCGCCATCGACGCCGGTCCGGCTGACACGATTGCCCCTGTTTCGGGCTTTCAGCTTTCCACGCCCGCGGGCACCCCCGTTCCGCCAAGCCAGCTCAGCATTGCCGGGCAGGATGCCGGACAGATCGGCACCCAACGTCTGGAGGGCGAGGATGCGTGTGATGAACCGCTGAAGGGATCGGGCCCCGACGTCTGCGCGCGCCCCATTGAAACGCGCGCGGGAGAGTTTGCCCGCCGGACCCAGCCCGAGCTTTCCGCCGAGCAGCGGTTGCTGGCGCAACAGGCTGCAACCAGCGGTGCCAGCGATGCACCCGATGCCGCAGCGCGCAGGCTGGGGGCAGGCCGCAGCGGCGAGCTCAGCAATGACGATCTCGCCATTGCTGCCGTGGTGACCTCTGGCCAGACCGGGCTGAACGCACCCCCCGAAGAGGAGCCGAGCGATATTCCTGCCGATGCCACCAATGCGATCGATGCTATTCTGGGAGCGATCACCAATGCGCCGCCCCCGAGATAATGTGCGATGGCCAGCATGTCTCCTCGCAGCTTTTGCCTTGCTCGGTCCGGTTACGGCTGCAAGGGCGGATGAGGCGATGACGCAACCGGCTCCGGAGGATCGGCCCATTACGCTGATGGTGCAGGACGAGGGCGGCCTGATCGATGCCAGGGTGACCGCTACTGCGCCTTGCAGCTGCGCCGGGCGCTTCCGCATCGAATCGCGTTCGGGCAGTTCGAACAACTCGGTCAACACCAGCAGCTTTGGCGCGATCGATGAGGCGGGCCGGGTGCTCAGCCATATCCGCTTCGGCGGATCGGACGATTGGAGCATCCGCCTGACCGTGTCGATCGACGGGCGTGACGATTATGTCATCACCCGGTCTTCGGCGGGCAGCAGATAAGCGGCCCATGATCGTCCTTTCCAATCGGTTCGACAGGCTGGACACCTATATCGCCGAGGCGGCGATGGGACAGTGCAGCTGGACCGAGGCCCTGGCATCGATGGCGCCGATGGTCGGGGCGGACGGATTGTCGATGGACCTGATGTTCGGCGACAACCGCATGGTGCGTTCGCTGGGTGCAGTCGGATTCGATGCCGCGATGGTGCAGGCTTATGCCGACCATTACCACCGCATCGACCCGCGCATCATCTATGCTCAGCGCTACGCCAGCCATGGCGTCATCTTCGACGAGGAGTTGCGCAGGCCCGATACGCCGGACGAGCATGAAGAGTTCTGGGAATGGCTGGAAAGCTCGAGTGCACCGACCGAGGCATCGATCCTGGTAATGCCCTGTATCGGCGATGCACGGATCGGCCTCGCGGTGCATCGCGAGCGCGGCCGCAATGACCACACCGATGTCGTGCAATTCTACCAGCGCTTCTACGACAAGTTCAATGCGATCAACCAGGTGTTGCGCCATCGCACCGCACAGCCGGTTGCACGCACCGATCCCAGCGGCCAGCTGCAGAATATCGACTGTTTCTCGCTGATCATCGATGAGGATCTGCGCGTGCCCTCGACCGATCAGCAGCCGATGATCCGCTATCTGCTGCCGCTGACGGGGCTGGCGCGACTGCAGGAGGACGGGTCGTTGACCGATATCCTCCCCGATTTTCACTCGGCGATCATGTCGATGCTGCAGAATGCCTTTCCGCTGGAGGGAGTCGATCTGACGCTCAAGTCCGGTCTGGCCGACGCCATGGCGCGCGTCGTGCCGCTGCCGCAGGTGGGCGGACCCAGAAGCGTCGAGGCCCATATTACCTATTTCAAGCACGCTCAGGATGCCGAAAGGGTGTTCATGGGGGCCTTCGGCCTGACCCGGCGGCAGGCCGAATTGCTCGATGTATTGCGCAGGACCGATACGCTCGACGAGGCCGCCGCGCAGATGTCGATCAGCCGCAACACCGCCAGGGTCTTCCTCGCGCAGATTTTCGAGCGTACCGGCATCCGGCGCAAGATGGATCTGTTGCAACTGGCCGATCAGTTCGCCTGAACCGGCTCAGTCCTCGCCCGCCAGCGCGATAACGTCGATCTCGACCATCAGTTCGGGCAGCGCCAGCGCGCCCACCTCGACAATCGTGTCGGCGGGCCAGGGTGGCGTGAAATAGCGGCGCCGCGCCTCGACGATCGCCGGGAAATTCCCCATGTCGGTGAGATAGATGGTCACCTTGACGATGCGGCTGCGGTCGCTGCCGCCCGCCGCGAGCACCCGGTCGATATTGGCAAAGGTCGCTTCGAGCTGCGCGCCGAAATCGCCCGCGCCGATGATCGCGCCGGTCTCGTCGATCGCCGCCTGGCCCGACAGGAAGAGCAGACCGCCCGCCTTCCAGCCGGGCGAGATGGCATAGGGTGCCAGCGGATCGGGATCGAGGGTGATGACTTCGGCCTTGGCGGGCATGACAGGCGGCCTTTCGTGGCATAAGGTGCTGGCAGGGGATTCGTTCGACCACTGTAACCTTCCGGGCCTGGATTGCGAATGACCGACATGATCGCCGCTCTCGACCCCGCCGAGCCCGCTCCGGTGCCCTTGGCCGCGCCCGCAATGACGTCGCCTGCAAGCGAACCCGATCACAGTCACGCGCTGACCACGCGGATCTGGCACTGGGTCAATCTGATCTCGCTGATCGTGCTGTTCATGAGCGGGCTGATGATCTTCAACGCGCATCCCCGGCTCTATTGGGGTGAATATGGCAATCGCGACGAGCCCGCCTGGCTCGAGATCGGCCAGCAGTCGAACCGCGGCTATCTCGCCATTGGCGGCAGCCGTATCGACACCACCGGGCTGCTCGGGCGGTACGAGGATGGCGAAGGGCAGATGCGCAGCCGCGCCTTTCCCGGCTGGGCGACCATCCCCAGCGACTACAGCCTGGCCGATGGTCGGCACTGGCATTTCTTCTTCGCCTGGTTCTTCGCCTTCGGGTTGCTGGCCTTCATGATTTTCAGCCTGTTCAACGGCCATATCCGGGGCATGATCGCGATGCGCGCGGCCGAATGGCACCCGCGCGCGCTCTGGCGAACCATCGTCGATCATGCGAAGTTCGATTTCCACACCGCGCCGGGCGAGGCGTACAACCCGCTGCAGAAGCTGAGCTATATCGCGGTGATCTTCGTGATGCTGCCGCTGATGATCGTCACGGGCCTTGCCATGTCGCCGGGCACCGATGCGGCGCTGCATTTCCCCAGCATGATGTTCGGTGGGCGGCAAACCGCGCGCTCGATCCATTTCATCATCGCCTGGTCGCTGATCGGCTTCATGCTGCTGCACGTCGCTCTGGTGATCGTGCACAAGCCGCTGACGCTGCTGCGTGGCATGACGATCGGACACCGCAAATGAGCGAGACGAAAAGCCCCCTGATCGTCACGCGCCGCGCGCTGGTCGGCTCGCTCGCGGTCGCTTCGGGCGGGCTGCTCAGCGGCTGCGACGCGCTCAACGCCAATCCGGGCTGGCGCGACACGCTGCTGCTGGCGGAAAAGGGCAATATGGCGCTGCAACGCGCGATCCAGGGGCGCGAGCGGCTGGCGCGCGAATATTCCGAGCGCGATATCGGGCGCTCGGTGCCCGCCAACGGGACGCGAGCGCCGACCGATGCGGACTATCTCAGGCAGGCCGCGACCGGTTTTTCGGACTGGACGCTGACCATCGACGGTCTCGTCGAGAAGCCGACGCGGTTCGCGCTGGGCCAGATCCGCAGCCTGCCCAGGCAGACGCAGATCACCCGGCACGATTGTGTCGAAGGGTGGAGCGCGATCGGCAAATGGACCGGGGTCAACCTGTCGCATCTGCTCGACAAGGTGCAGGTGAAGGACAGCGCGCGCTATCTGGTGTTCCACTGCGCCGATACGCTGCGCGCCGGGCCCTATTACGAGAGCATCGACATGGAGGATGCCCGCCATCCGCAGACGATGATGGCCTGGGCGCTCAACGACGAATTGCTGCCGATCGGCAATGGTGCGCCGCTGAGGCTGCGTGTCGAACGGCATCTCGGCTACAAGCACGCAAAATATGTCCGGCGTATAGAGGCGGTCGCCGATTATCGCCTCGCTTATGGCGGCGGCGGCGGTTATTGGGAAGACGCTGCCGGATACGAATGGTATGCTGGCATCTGACCCGGCGAATACCATCTAGGTTAATATGAGCCTCATCGATCGCTTTCTCGCCCGCATCATCCGCCACGGCACCCTCGAAC
>CAXRCQ010000537.1:0-2388 GCA_964228845.1 Blastomonas sp. | reverse complement strand
GAAGCACATGGTCGCCGACCTGCTGGCGCTCGCCGATCATCTCGGCATCGGGACGTTTACGCTGGTCGGGCATGACTGGGGCGGCGCGATCGCCTGGATGGCGGCGCTCAACCACCCGGACCGGGTGAAGCGCCTCGTCATGGCCAATGCCGCGCACCCGTTCACCTATCAGAAGGCGTTGTTCGACGATCCGGATCAGCGCGCCTCGGCGCAATATATCACCGAGATGCGGCAACCCGATTTCGAGGACAAGGTGCGCGCCATGGGCTGGGACGCCTATTTCGATTCGCGCTTTGCCGAGCCGAGCGCCGCAGCGCACATTACGCCCGAGGAGCGCGCGATCTACCTCGCGCAATGGCAGACGCCGGGCGCGTTCACCGCGATGGTGAACTGGTACCGCGCCAGCCCGCTGATCGTCCCGCCTATGGATGGCGAGGTCGAGCGCCCCGCCTATCTCTCGCGCGCCTTCCCGCCCGTCACCCAACCGACCTTGCTCTACTGGGCGATGGACGATTATGCGCTGCGCCCCTCGCTGCTTGACGGCATCGAGACGCTGGTGCCCGACCTCACTTTGGTCAAGGCCCCCGGCGGCCATTTCGTGCCTTGGGAACAACCCCAGGCGCTGATCGCGGCGATGGAGCAATTCCTCGATCGCTAGAGCATGCGCCGCTTGAGCTGCGGTACCGCCAGCGTTTCGAGCGCGGCAGCGATGCCCATGAGCGGCCAGCGCCGGGCGGCAGGCAGATGCGCGGCATGGATTGCCATATAGTCGATCTCGCTGCGCGCGCCGCGCTGCTGCTTGAAATGGCCAGCGCCTGCCGATCCGTGCAGCCGCAAGCCGTGGCGCAGCGCGAAATCGCCGACCAGCCACGAGGCGATGCGGTAGAGACCGTCCGATTGCGGCCGCCCCAAATCATAGCCCATCATCGGATTGGTCGTGATGCCGCCGCGCGCGACAATGCCGACGGCGGCCATGATCTGCCCGCCAGCATCGCGCGCCACGCGCAGGTGAAACAGCCCGCATTCGACCGCCAGCTGCATCCAGCGCGGGCTATATTGCGGGTTCAGCGTGGAATATTTGGCGATGTAGAGCATCGCATAAAGATCCGCGACCCGCGCGGCATCGGCGTCGTCGAGGCGCGTCACATCCTCGACGGTCAGGCCCGATTGCGCGAGCTTGCGGCCATCGTTCTTCACGCTCTTGCGCACCGCCCAGTCGCGTTGCAGGTCATCGGTCACCCAAATCTGGCGGCAAGGCAGCAGCAGCCAGCCATCGGCGCGCAGCGCAGCGGTCAGTTCCGGGCACGACCAATCGTCAACCGAGCGGACCAGCAGATAATGGCCGGGAAAGCGCTGCACCAGGCGCCGCCGCAGATCGGCCAGCCCCTCGCCTTTCCAGTCGCCGTGCAGGCAGGTGGACAGCAACCAGTTGTCGATCTGCACCGCACGGTTGATGTGGAGCGCTCGCAGCAGCCAGTCCGTTGCCGCAATCGCCGCGGTGGCGGGCACTCGCATCCACCCCAGATCGACCAGATCGAGCTCGGCGCGCGGATAAAGCGCATAGGCGCTGTGCGGCGCCGCGACATAGCTGCCACCCGTCTCGCCAGAGGTGACGATCACGGGCACCGCATGCCCGCCCACCTGCTCGACAAACGCTTGTGCCTCGACATTCGCCACCAGCGCGCGACTGCCAAGCGCCTGCAGCCGCTCGACGAACAGCGCGGCGTCAGGCACACCCAGGGACTGCTGGCCCAAGGCGGAAAACTGCGCTGCGTCGGGCAGGCTGTTCATTGATCTTCGACATCCTCCTGTCGGCGCGATGAACATTCGTCGCGCCCGTCGCCATGCCGACTAGCGCCGCTCGGCGTCTTTACGGTGACAGCGGCGCACATGGCGCGCATATCGATGGCGCGCCAGGCGACGGACGTGTACTCTTCAGCCAGCGCAAGGGAGCCCGCCATGCCCGACTGGAAGCCCGCCAACTATCCCAGCCTCAGCCCCTATCTGATCTGCCCCGACCCGGAGGCGCTGATCGCCTTTCTGGCGACGGTGTTCGGCGCGACCATCGAGCGGCGGTTCGACCGGCCCGATGGAGCGCTGATGCATGCCGAACTGCGCATCGACGACAGCATCGTCATGGTCGGCGGCGGCGCGACCGAATATCGCTCGGGCGAGGTGCACCGGCATCTCTACGTGCCCGACGCGCAAGCGGTTTACGACCGCGCGCTCGCCGCCGGTGCCGAGGCCGTCCGCGAACCCGAGCGCAAGGCCGACGACGACGACCTGCGCGGCGGCTTCCGCGATCCCGCCGGCACGATCTGGTGGGTGGCGACGCAATAGCGCGGGTGGGGCAAGGCGTCATTTCGCGCTGATGGCGAAGAAGCAGTG
>CAXRCQ010000536.1:0-2625 GCA_964228845.1 Blastomonas sp. | reverse complement strand
ACCTGCTGATGGACGGCGAACTCAAGATCGAGCATGCCACCCTGTCGCAGCCCTTCGTCTATCAGGGCTTCCAGATGGTGAGCGAGGAGAAGCTGCGCGAACTGCGCGGTGATGAACTGCGCAAGCTCAACCAGAACGGCGCACTGCCGCTGATCCATGCGCATCTGTTCTCGCTGCAGAACATGCGCGACCTGTTCGCGCAGCAGGCCGCCGACGGCAAGGTGCCCAACCTTCAGGTTCCCGCTGCCGTGAACTGATCCTACCCCGGGCGGGCCTGCTGAACGATCAGCGCCCGCCCGGCGGTTGCCGATCCCAGCGCGCGGCGTCGGCATAATCCTCATCGCGCGGCTCGATCCATAGCTTGCCGTTCGGCCCCGTCTCGCTCTTCCATAACAGCGCACGGCTCTTCAGATAATCCATCAGAAAATCGGCCGCCTCGAACGCGGCGCGGCGGTGCCTGCTCGCAGTTGCGACGAGCACGATCGGCTCGTGCGGGCGCAGGTCGCCGACCCGGTGGATCACCAGCGCGGCCTCGAGCGACCAGCGCTGCGCCGCGTCATCAAGCATCGATTCGATCCCGCGCTCGGTCATGCCCGGATAATGCTGCAGGCTCAGTGTCGTCACGCTGCCATCGCCGCGCGAGGGGCGCACCTGACCGGTAAAGGTCACGATCGCGCCGGAATCGTCCAGCGCCTTGCGGAAGGCTGCGATCTCTGCCTCCGGATCGAATGGCGTGCTGGCGATCGCGACCCGCCCGAGCATCTCAGCCCCCGCTGACCGGCGGCAGAAATGCGAGCTCGTCGCCATCCTCGACCAGCGCCTCGCGATCGACGATCGTGCCGTTCAGCGCATAGCGCACCCGGTCTTCCAGCAGCGCGCTACCGAGCAGCCGGTCGCCCGCCGCCAGCACGGCGATCAGCGCGGACACGCTGTGCGGTTCGGACAGGCCGACAGCCCGCTCTATCCCGCCCGCCAGGTCGCCCAGCCGCCCGAAGAACAACAGTTTCGCCATGAACCGGTCAGCCACCGGTCATCGACATGTGCCGCGCCAGCGCAGGTGCGGCTCCGGGGGCGTCGATATGGAAATCGTGCCGCTCGGGCTTGGCGCGGATCGCGCGCGTGAGCGCCGCATCGAGCGCCGCATCGCTGTCCGGCCCGCGCATCGCCGCGCGCAGATCGACCCGATCGTTCTGGCCGAGGCACATGTAGATCTGGCCGGTCGCGGTGACGCGTACCCGGTTGCACCCGGCACAGAAATTGTTGGTCAGCGGCGTGATGAGGCCTAGCCGCCCGCCGGTTTCGGCAATATCGAAATAGCGCGCCGGCCCGCCGGTACGATGCTCGCTCGGCGTCAGCGTCCAGCGCTGCTCGAGCATGTCGCGCACCTGGGTCAGCGGCAGATAATGATCGAAACGGTCCTCCTCGACCTCGCCCAGCGGCATTACCTCGATCAGCGTCACGTCATGGCCTTTGCCGTGCGCCCAGGCGATCAGCGCGGGAAGTTCTTGCTCGTTGAGCCCCTTGAGCGCGACCGCATTGATCTTGACCTTGAGCCCTGCACGATCGGCCGCCTCGATGCCAGCCAGCACCCTGGCCAGCGCATCGCGGCGTGTGAGCCGCGCGAACAGGTCCCGGTCGAGCGTATCGAGCGACACGTTGATCCGCCGCACGCCTGCATCGGCGAGCGCGGCGGCATGCTCGGCGAGCTGGGTGCCGTTGGTGGTGAGCGTCAGTTCGTCCAGCCCGTGGCCGATCTCGCGTCCCAGCCGCTGCACCAAGGTCATCACGTCGCGCCGCACCAGCGGCTCGCCCCCGGTCAGACGGATCTTGCGTACCCCGCGATCGATGAACGCGAGCGACAGCCGGTGCAATTCCTCCAGGCTCAGCACCTCGGCCTTGGGGAGGAACTGCATGCGTTCGGGCATGCAATAGGCGCAGCGCAGGTCGCACCGGTCCGTCACCGACAGGCGGACATAGCTGATGCGGCGGGAAAAGCCGTCGATCAGCGGGCGGGTGGCGACCTCGGTCATGCTGGCATCGTTACCGCATGCATGCGCCCGCGCCCACCATCAATTTTGTGACGGCTCGGCTGAGGGTGCCTTGTTGGGCACGGGCACGATGAGCGGCGCGTGGCGCCAGCGCACCAGCAGCCGCACCAGGTCGAGCCCCGACAGGCCGAGCGTCGCGGTGTTGCGCAGCGGATGGACGTTGACCCGCGGTTGTGCCGCCAGCACCTCGTCGAGCACCAGCTGCACCCTGCCCGCCTGGTCGTTGAACGCGGCGAGCGGAGTCACCGATCCGGGCGTGATACCGAGCATCTCGACCATCTCGTCGCCCGAACCGAAGCTGAACCGCCCTGCCCCGACCAGATGCCGGAGCGCGCCCAGATCGACCTGCTTTTCCGCCAGCACGGTGACCAGATAGAACTGGCCGCTGGTGTCCTTGAGGAACAGGTTCTTGGTGTGCGCGCCGGGAATGGCGCGCTCGATCGCGCTGCTTTCGAGCACGGTGAACACCGCCTCATGCTCGACCTGGTCGAAGGCGATGCCCGCGGACCGGAGTTCAGCATGGAGGCGGCTGTCGTCGGTCATCAAGCGGTCCTCAATTTGCCGCCATGGCGAGCTT
>CAXRCQ010000535.1:0-7047 GCA_964228845.1 Blastomonas sp. | reverse complement strand
TCGCTGCCCAGGCTCAGGAAAAGCCAGCGCCGATCAGCGAGAGCGAGGTGCGCGCGCATATCGCAGTGCTTGCCAGCGACGAATTCGAAGGGCGCGGCCCGGGTTCTGCGGGCGAGACCAAGACGCTCGATTATCTGGCGAAAACCTGGGCAAGCTATGGCCTGGTATCGGGCACCAATGATGCGGCGCATCCCTGGTTCCAGCCGGTGCCGCTGGTCGAGCGCAAGCCTTATGCCCAGGCGGTCAGCGCCAGCGTGCGCGGCAAGCCTCTGAAGCTCGCTGGGGATGGCGTGGCGCTGTCGGGCCGCAACCCGACCGATCGGGTTACCGGCGAGCCGCTGTTCGTCGGCCATGGCGTCGGTGCGGACGGCAAGCTCAATGCCGATGTAAAGGGGCGGATCGTGCTGATGCTGTCGGCTGACCCCAAGTTCGAGGGCGCGGCCAAGCTGCCTGGTCTGCGCGATCGCCAGAAGATACTCGCTGAGGCTGGCGCGGCCGCGGTGCTGATCACTGCGCCCGAGGGCGTGCCGTGGAGCGCGTTGCGCGCGCAGCTCGCCAACGGATCGATGCGGCTGGCCAGCGAGGATGTCGGCGTGCCGATCGGCGGCGTGCTGCGCAGCGATGTGAGCGATGCGCTGATGCGCGCGGGGCGTGTGTCCGCCGCCGTTGCCGAGAAGCCGGATTTTGCGCCGGTCACGCTGCCGGTGACGCTCGACCTTGCCACCAGCACGACGGTGCGCCCGTTCGAAAGCCACAATGTCATCGGCA
The DNA here is from genome assembly GCA_964228845.1 of Blastomonas sp. Classification (GTDB taxonomy): domain Bacteria; phylum Pseudomonadota; class Alphaproteobacteria; order Sphingomonadales; family Sphingomonadaceae; genus Blastomonas. Next base: position 6,279 of record CAXRCQ010000535.1, on the reverse strand, counting down.
AGATCCCCGGCAGCAAGCCCGGAACGGGCGCGGTGCTGCTGCTCGGCCATTGGGACCATTTCGGCATCTGCCGCAGCGAGGAGGCCGAGGACCGGATCTGCAACGGTGCCGTGGATAACGCCAGCGGCATGGCGGTGCTGCTCACCGTTGCCGAGCGGCTGGCACGCGGCGCGCCGATGGATCGCGACGTCTATTTCATGGGCACGACGGCTGAGGAGCGCGGCCTGCTGGGCGCATATTATTTCGCCGATCATCCGGCGGTGCCGCTGAAGGACATCGTGGTCGCGCTGAACGTCGATACCGTCGCGATTGCACCCGCAGGTGCCCCGGTGGCGCTGGTCGGGCGCGGCGAGAACGGGCTCGATTCCATCGTCGACGATATCGCCAGGTCGCTGGGGCGCGAGGTCGACAGCGATACCGAGGCGAACGCGTTCATCCGCCGCCAGGATGGCTGGGCGCTGGGGGCCAAGGGCGTCAAATCGATCATGGCGGGAGGATCGTTCAGCGACATGAAGCTGTTGCAGGCGTTTCTTACCAGCGTCTATCACCAACCCGATGACGAGCTGACCGATGCGACCCCGCTGGGCGGCGCGGCGGACGATGCAAACCTGCACGTTGCGCTCACCCGGCATTTTGCCGACGAAGCGAAATATACACCCGCACCCACTGGCGATTGACGCGCGGCTTGGTTACATGGGCCGCCACTGAAACCAGATTCGCGACAAAGAAAGTGGCATTCCGCATGGACATTCCCCTTGGCCTGACCTTCGATGACGTCCTGCTGCGCCCGGCAGCGTCGGAAATCGTGCCCAGCCAGGCGGACACGACCACGCGGCTGACCAACAGCATCCGGCTCAACATCCCCGTGCTCTCCTCGGCGATGGACACGGTGACCGAGGCGAGCATGGCGATCGTCATGGCGCAATTGGGCGGCATCGGCGTGCTCCACCGCAACCTGAGCATCGAGGAGCAGATCGCGGCGGTGCGCCAGGTCAAGCGCTTCGAAAGCGGCATGGTGGTCAATCCGATCACCATCACCCCCGATGCCCCGCTCGCCGAAGCCCAGGCGCTGATGCGCCAGCACGCGATTTCGGGCATTCCGGTGGTCGAGCCCTCGGGCAAGCTCGCGGGTATCCTCACCAACCGCGACGTGCGCTTTGCCGAGAACCCGAACCAGCCGGTGCGCGAGCTGATGACCTCGGAGAACCTGGCCACCGTGCCCGCCGATGTCGGTCAGGACGAGGCACGCCGCCTGCTGCACCAGCGCCGGATCGAGAAGCTGCTGGTGGTCGACAAGGATTATCGCTGCATCGGCCTCATCACCGTCAAGGATATCGAAAAGGCGGTGATGAACCCCGATGCGACCAAGGACGCCGCAGGCCGTCTGCGCGTTGCTGCCGCCTCCACCGTGGGTGAGGCGGGGCTCGAGCGCAGCAAGGCGCTGATCGATGCCGAATGCGACCTAATCGTGGTCGATACCGCGCATGGCCATAGCAAGATGGTCGCGGTCGCGGTCGAGGCGATCAAGAAATACTCGAACCATGTTCAGGTGATCGCAGGCAATGTCGCGACCGCGGGCGCGACGCGCGCGCTGATCGATGCCGGGTCGGACGGCGTCAAGGTCGGCATCGGTCCGGGATCGATCTGCACCACGCGCGTCGTCGCGGGCGTCGGCGTGCCGCAGCTCACCGCGATCATGGAATCGGCCGAAGAGGCGGACAAGTCGGGCATTCCGATCGTCGCCGATGGCGGCCTGCGCACCTCGGGCGATGCCGCCAAGGCGCTCGCGGCGGGAGCCTCGACGATCATGATCGGGTCGATGCTCGCGGGCACCGAAGAGGCACCGGGCGAGACCTTCCTGTACCAGGGCCGCGCCTACAAGAGCTATCGCGGCATGGGCAGCGTCGGCGCGATGGCGCGCGGCAGCGCCGACCGCTATTTCCAGCAAGACATCAAGGACCAGCTCAAGCTCGTCCCCGAGGGCATCGAGGGCCAGGTGCCGTACAAGGGCCCGGCACGCGATGTCGTCCACCAGCTGGTCGGCGGCATCAAGGCAGCGATGGGCTATACCGGATCGCCCACGATCGAGGCGCTGCGCCGCAATGCCGAATTCGTGCGGATCACCAATGCGGGCCTGCGCGAAAGCCATGTCCATGACGTGTCGATCACCCGCGAGGCTCCCAATTATCCGACCCGCTGACGGGCGATGATCGAGCTCGTCCCCTCTCTGCTGATGCTGGTGCTGGGTGCGCCCGGCCAGCCCGGCGGGGTGACGGTCGAGCGGATCAACCAGCTGTTCGCCGACGTCGAGCAATGCGAGCGCGCGGCGACGGGCTTTGTCGCATCGCTCCGGCGCGACGGCGTGACGCATGTCTGCATGCCCGTACCGGGATCCGAGGAGTTCGACACGCTGTTCCGCCAGCTCGATGCCGAGGCCGAAAAGACGCGGCGCGAGGCGGGGGAATGACCCCGGCGGCCCGCGTCCAGGCGGCCATCGATCTGGTCGATGCGATCCTCGATGCCGCGCGCGGGCAGGGGGCGAGCGCGGACACGCTGGCGCGCAATTTCTTCCGCGAGCGGCGCTATATGGGTTCGGGCGACCGGCGCGCGGTGCGCGACCTTGCCTGGCGCGCGGTGCGGCGCTTCGGCGAGCTGCCGCAAAACGGGCGCGCGGCACTGGCGGGGCTGGCGCGCGAGGATGCTGCGCTTGCCGAACTGTTCGATGGATCGCCTTATGGTCCGGCGCGGCTGAAGGACGACGAGCCGGTGGCCGCCGGTGGCGTCATTCCCGCATGGATCGAGGCGCTGCTGCCGCCCTTGTTCGACGATGCGGAAAAGGCGGCCTTGCTCGAGCGCGCGCCGCTCGACCTGCGCTATGACCCTTCGCGCACCGACCGCGATGCGCTGCGTGCCGTCTGGCCCGAGATCGCATTCAGCGATGCTTTGCCGCGTGCCGCGCGGCTGCCCGGCAACACCCCGGTCGAGGCCAGCGCGCCTTGGCAGGCGGGCGCGATCGACGTGCAGGACTGGGGCAGCCAGGCAATCGTCCAGGCGTGCCTGGGCGATGAGGCTCCTGGGCTGGTGATCGACCTGTGCGCGGGCGCGGGCGGCAAGACGCTCGCGCTCTCCGCCTTTCTGCCCGAGGCGCGGATCATCGCATCGGACACCAGCCGCGACCGGCTGCAGGCCATGGAGCCGCGCCGCAAGCGCGCCGGACCCGACCGGATCGAGCCGCTGCTGCTTGATCCCAGGCGCGAATGGGAGAAGCTGGGGCGCTTCGAGGGTCAGGCCGATCTGGTGCTGGTCGATGCGCCGTGCAGCGGATCGGGCACCTGGCGGCGCAATCCCGAGACGCGCTGGCGCTTGACCCCCGACCGGCTGGCGCGCGTGGTGGCCGAGCAGGCGCGGCTGATCGAGATCGCGCAGCGGCTGGTACGGCCGGGCGGGACGCTGGTCTATGCGGTCTGCTCGCTGCTGCCCGACGAGGGGCCACGCCAGGCCGCGCGCGGCTTGTGTGATGATCCGGGCTGGACTATCGTCAACCCCGATATGCAGATTGGCCGCCTGATCGGAGCCGATGCACGGCTATGCGATGCGTCAGACGCCGCGCCCGCCGTCGGCCGACTGCTCACCCCGCATCATGACGGTACCGATGGCTTTTTCTTCACAAGAGCCCGGCGGTCATGATAGCGTTACGACCTGCCTGGGAGACTGTCATGCGTTTTGCGCCCGCCGCCATTGCCTTGTCGCTCGTACTTGCGACCGTTTCGAGCACCGGGATCGGCCAGCCGGTCCGCTATGCCGTCAATCCGGCATCGCAGGTGCTGGTGGATGAAGGCGCGAAGGTGCAGGCTACGGGCAATCTCGACGAAGCCAATGGCCTGTACGAGGCCGCGCTCGCGGTCGATCCGAGCAACCGGGCGGCGTATATCGCGCTGGCGCAGGTGGCGAGCGCGCAGAACCTGCCGGGCAAGGCGATCCGCTATTATCGCGAGGCGCTGCGGCTCGATCCCAATGATGTGGCGGCGCTGGCCGGACAGGGCGAGGCGATGGTCCAGCGCGGCGCGGTCGAAAAGGCGCGTCGCAATCTTGTCCGCATCGAGGCCTTGTGCACCACGGTCTGCAGCGAGGCCGGACGCCTGGTCGCCGCGATCGACAAGGCAGCGGCCAAGCCTGTCCTGTCCGCCGAAGCGGTGGCATCGACGCCGACGGTCACCGAACAGCCTTGATCTTCATTCTCCCCTCCCGCGCGGGAGGGGCAGGTCCGGCTGGCCGGACCGGGCTGGGCCTGACCACCATCGCCGCAACCCCACCCCGCCCTGCGGGCACCCCTCCCCAGGGGGAGGGGAGAGCGGTGAGTCATCGGCCGATTGCGCTGCAAAAAGCCCTCCCCCTTGATGGCGGAGGGTTGGGTGGGGGTGATCGTTCGGGATCATGCGATGGTACCCCGGCGCACCATCACCCTCACCGCTGCGACTAGGCTCCTTCGTCGCCAAGGCTCGCTGCCTCTCCCATCAAGGGAGAGGCGGGGTGCGCGCCGTCGGGTCTCGTACCGGCCACCATCCCCGGCATTTCCTTGATATACAGGTCGCGCTGCGGGAACGGGATCTCGATCCCGTGTTCCTTGAACAGGTTCCACACGCGCATCAGCACGTCGCCGCGGATATTGCCCATGCCGCCCTCCGGATCCGCGATCCAGGCGCGGATTTCCCAGTTGACGCTGTTGTCGGCAAATTCGGTCATCCACACGCGCGGCGCCGGTTCGCGCAGCACGCGCGGAGCCTCGTCGACCGCCTGGTGGAGCAGCTTCTCGACCAGCTGCATGTCGCTGGTGTAGCTCACCCCGATCGGGATGCGCATGCGGACATTGCGGTCCGAATAGGACCAGTTTTCCACGGCCGTGGTCATCAGGTCCTCGTTCGGGATCAGATGCTCCTTGCCGTCGCGGGTGATGACCGAGACTGCGCGCACCCCGATCTTGTTGACCCAGCCGAAGCTGTCGCCCACCGCGATGACATCGCCCGGTTTGATCGAGCGGTCGAGCAGCAGGATGATCCCTGCGAACAGGTTGCCGATCGTCTTCTGCAGCCCGAAACCGATCGCAAGCCCGAATGCGCCCGAAAAGAAGCTGAGCGCGGTGAGATCGATCCCCAGCGTGTCGATGCCGATGAAGAAGGCGAGTACGATGACGACGACGCCCGCGATCTTCTGCCCCAGCAGCTTCTGCGTGGCATCGAGCCCGTCGCTGCTGCCGATGACATGCCCGGCGATGCGATTGACGACGCGCGCGGCGGTGTAGAGCACGAGCATGGTGATCGCGATGGTCACCACCCAGAGCAGCGAGAATCGCTTCTCGCCGAGATTGAAGCCCACCCGGTCCATCGCGGTGGTGATCGGGTCGAGCCCGCCGAACATGCTCGCCAGGATCGAGATCAGTGTGGCGAGCCCGAGGAACGTGCCCAGCCAGTCGGGCATGCGCACGCCGCGCACCAGATCGTTGACGAACAGCGCGAGCGTGATGGCGAGCGTGAGCCCGAACACGACCGAGGCGATCAGGCTCCACTCGTAAAGGTTGAGCGCCATGCCGATCAGCATCGCGGTGGTGAAGCGGCGCACCATGTCGCGGATGCGTCGGCGGGCGAGCGCGCTTTCATAGCCCGCGCGCCGCTCCCAGATCGCGGCGAGCCGCAGATAGACCAGGCGGCTGAGGCCCCAGCCGACCATCAGCGCAGCGCTGGCGATCAGCGCGGCGACAATGCCTTCTATATATTGCAGGTCCTGCGGGGCATCGATCCAGCCCCAGCGCATGAACAGTTCGGAAATTCCTGCGGTCATGCCGCCATGGTAAAGGCAGCGAGGCCCTTGGCAAGGTCGGCGATCAGATCGTCGGGATCTTCCAGGCCGATATGCAGGCGCACGGCATAACGATTGTCATCGCCCGCGGGCGGCCAGGGCGTCGCGCTGCGGCAGCGCGCGGGATCGACCGGGATCGCCAGGCTCTCGAACCCGCCCCAGCTATAGCCGATGCCGAACAGCTCGAGCGTGTCGATCAGCGCCGCGCGCGCCGCGTCCGATCCGCCGTTCAGAACGAAGGAGAACAATCCGCTCGATCCCCGGAAGTCGCGCTGCCAGAGCGCATGGCCGGGGCAGGAGGGCAAGGCCGGGTGGAGCACGCGCGCGACCTGGGGCTGCCCGGCCAGCCAGTGCGCGATCCTGAGCGCCGATGCCTGATGCTGGCGCAGCCGCACGTCGAGCGTGCGCAGGCCGCGCAGCGCGAGC
>CAXRCQ010000534.1:0-10126 GCA_964228845.1 Blastomonas sp. | reverse complement strand
GATGGTGATGAACAGGAAAAGCGACGACATGAACGGTCAGACCCAGCAAATGAATTTCGAGATTGGCGCGCACATAGCGATTAGGCCGCGCCAGCGCAACCGGCGCGGCGCGCAGCCGCCAAGGATCCGGAAGGCGCGGTTCAGCGCGGAGCCGCCTCGATGATCGGAATGAAGGTCTCTGCCTTGAGGCTGGCTCCGCCCACCAGCGCGCCGCCGACATCGGCTATCGCCAGGATTTCGGTCGCGTTGCCGGGGTTGACCGACCCGCCGTACAGGATGCGCACGCCCTTGCCCGCCTCGCCCAGCTTCTCGATCAGCGTCGCGCGCAGCGCCGCGTGCATGGCAGCGATATCGTCCGCAACCGGCACACGGCCGGTGCCGATGGCCCAGACGGGCTCATAGGCGACCGAAAGCCAGTCGCCGCCAGCCGCAGCGGGAAGCGAGGCGGCCAGCTGCGCCGTGACGATCGCGATGGCATTGCCGCTGTCGCGCTCTTCCAGCGTCTCGCCGACGCACAGGATCGCGCCCATGCCCGCAGCATGCAGCGCCTCGGCCTTGGCGGCAACATCGGCATCGGTCTCGCCCTGATCGGCGCGGCGTTCCGAATGGCCGATGATCGAAAGGGTCGCACCCGCCTCGCGGATCATCGCCGCAGACAGGTTGCCGGTATGCGCGCCAGACGATTTGGCGTGGCAATCCTGCGCGCCGATCTGCACCTTGCCCGCATTGGCGGCAAAATGCGCGATCAGCGTCGCGGGTGGGCAGATGCCGACATCGACATGCGCATTGGCAGCGGCGGCTTCGGCAATCGCTTTCAGCACTGCGACATCGGCCGCGCTGCCGTTCATCTTCCAGTTGCCGACGATATAGGATGGTTGGCTGGCCACGATGCTGTCTTCCCCTTTTCAGTCTCTGTCTGTCTCGGTCCTGTCTTGTCGACCTTGTGGGGGGCGCGGCTAGCAAATCGCGATGGCCTTGGCCAGCCATGGCGCGAACGCGCTTTGTCAGGGTTGAAGCGGGCGGCAAAGCCCCCTAAAGCCAGCCCGCGTTTTCACGAGCGCCGCGCCCGTCCAAGGGGCCTGGCCTCCAATGCGGACTTGCCGATGATCACCTTTTTCCGTTCGTTCTTCAATTCCAAGATCGGCGTGGCGCTCAGCCTGCTATTCGTCGGGCTGATTGCGGTCGCCTTTGCCGCATCCGACGTGACCGGCGGCGCGACCTTTGGCGGTGTAGGCAGCGAGGCTGTGGCTCAGATCGACGGCGAGGATATCGGCACCGGCGAATTTTCGAGCACCGTGTCCAACGCCTTTGACCAGTTTCGTCAGCAGAATCCGCAGCTGACCATGGCCGCGTTCGACGAGCAGGGCGGCATTGATGGCATTTTGGAGCAGATGATCGGCAGCTATGCAGCCGCAGCCTTTGCCGATGACATCGGGCTTGGCGCGAGCAAGCGCCTGATCGACAGCGAGATCGCCGGAATCCAGGGCTTCAAGGGCGCAGATGGTCGCTTTGACGAAACGCTGTTCCGCAGTGCGCTGGCGCAGCAGGGGCTGACGGAAGCGCGTCTGCGCGACGATATCCGTCGCAGCCTGCTTGCCGACCAGTTGCTGGTGCCCGCCACCTTCGGGGCAAAGCTGTCGCAGCAGATGGCGCTGCCTTATGCCGGGCTGATCCTCGAAGGCCGCGAAGGGCAGATCGCCTTCGTGCCGTCTGCCGCGTTCGCGCCCAAGACCGCCCCCACGGCCGAACAGCTGCAGACCTTCTACACAAGCAACGCCGCGCGCTACCGCATTCCCGAACGCCGCGTGCTGCGCTTTGCGACCTTCATTACCGATCGCTTCCGCGACCAGGTGAAGGTCAGCGACGCCGAGATTGCAGCGCTCTACAAGAAGCGCTCGGCAGAATTTGCCGCGACCGAGAAGCGCGATGTCGAGCAGTTGATCGTTCCGACCGAGGCCGCTGCCAAGGCGATCGCCGCGAAGGTCAACGGTGGCGCGAGCATGGCCGCTGCCGCCAGGGACGCCGGGCTTGAACCGGTCGATCTGGGGCTGCAGTCGAAGCAGGACCTGACCAGGAACGCGTCTGCCGCCGTCGCGAACGCGGTGTTCGCGACGGGTGCGGGCAAGGTCGCTACACCAGCGCGCTCGCCGCTCGGCTGGCATGTGGTCCGCGTCGACAGCGTGTCCGAAATCGCCGGACGCAGCCTCGACCAGGTTCGCGCCTTGCTCGAAAACGAGATCGCGCAGGACAAGCTGCGCCAGACCGTGTCCGATTTCACCGCCTATCTGGAAGACCGCATCGCCGATGGCGCGTCGCTCGCCGATATCGCCCGGGACGAGAAGCTCGAACTGCAGGTCAGCCCCGAGCTGCTCGCCAATGGTCAGGCCCCCGGCAAGCCCGATTTCGCGCCGATCGGGGCCTATCAGGCGATGCTGCCCGTGGCATTTGGACTGGAGGAAGATTCGGGTCCGCAGCTGATCGAGGTGCAGCAGGGCAAGGAATTTGCGGTGTTCGAGGTGCAGGAGATCAAGCGCGCCGCGCCGCCGCCGCTCGCCAGCATCCGCGAGCGCGTTGTCGCCGACTGGACGCTCGCCCAGGGGCTCGCTTCGGCGCGCAAGCTGGCCGACAGCATCGCCAAGTCGTCGCGGACCACCGCTGCGCTGGAAAAGGCGGTGAGCGGTGCCAGCGTCAAGCTGCCCGGCATCGAGCAGATCGCGACCAATCGCCAGACGATCATGCAGCAGCAGGGCCGCGTGCCGCCGCCGGTTGCGCTGCTGTTCAGCATGGCAGAGGGCACCACCAAGGTGCTCGAAGGGCCCAACCGCACCGGCTGGTTCATCGTCCATCTCGAAAAGATCAATCGCGGCGATGCCAGCAAGGTGCCCGAGCTGATGGCCGCGACCCGCCAGCAGCTGGGTCAGGTGATGGCCGATGAATATGGCCAGCAACTGCTCGCGGCGATCAAGGCCGACGTCAAGGTGGAGCGCAATTCCAAGGCGCTGCAGCGCGTCAAGGATCAGCTGACCGGCCGTAACCGGGAAAACTGATGTCGGGGGGACAGAGCCAGAACCGGGGCGAAGCAGCGCGTGCCCTCATGGCGGGGCAATCCTCGCTGATCTGGCGGCGGCGGATCGCGGATACCGAAACACCGGTTTCGGCGGCGCTCAAGCTGATCGAACCCGAACGCGGCGACTTTCTGCTCGAATCGGTCGAGGGCGGCGAGACCCGGGCGCGGCACAGCTTTGTCGGCCTGGCGCCCGATCTGGTGTTCCGCGCATCGGGCCATGCGGCGGAGATCAACGAGCGCTGGACCAGCGACCGCGCGGCGTTCGCGCCCTGCCCGCAAGGTTCGCTCGACGCGCTGCGATCGCTTGCCATGCGCTGCCGGATGGAGGTCCCGCCCGAACTGCCCCGCGCGCTGGCGTTCCTGGTCGGCTATTTCGGTTATGAAACCATCGGGCTGGTCGAGAAGCTGCCGCGCGCGCCGCAATCGGACCTGGCGCTGCCCGACATGCTGTTCGTGCGCCCGACCGTGCTGCTGATCTTCGACCGGCTGAAGGACGAGCTGTTCCTGATCGCGCCGATCTGGGCAGGCAATGGCGATCCCGAACAGGCCATTGCCGCCGCAGAGGAGCGGCTCGACGCGGCCGAACGCGCGCTGCAATCGCCGCTGCCCGCCGCCGTGCGCGATGCCTCGCTCGATCCGGAGACTCTGGTGCCCGAGCCGGTGCTGCCGCAAGGTCGCTATGGCGAGATGGTGCTCAAGGCCAAGGACTATATCGAGGCGGGCGATATCTTCCAGGTCGTACTCGCGCAGCGCTTTACCGCGCCGTTCGCGCTGCCGCCGATCGAGCTCTATCGCGCGCTGCGCCGGGTGAACCCCTCGCCCTTCCTCTATTTCCTCGACCTGCCCGGCCTCGCGCTGATCGGTTCGAGCCCCGAAATACTGGTCGGCGTGCGCGATGGCGAGGTCACCATCCGCCCGATCGCCGGCACCCGTCCGCGTGGCAGGACCCCGGCAGAGGATGTCGAGAACCGGGAAAGCCTGCTCGCCGATCCCAAGGAGCTGGCCGAGCATCAGATGCTGCTCGATCTGGGCCGCAACGATGTCGGCCGCGTCGCGGCGGCGGGCACGGTGCGCGTCACCGACAGCTTCACCGTCGAGCAGTACAGCCATGTGATGCACATCGTCAGCAATGTGGTGGGTGCGCTGGAGCCGAGCCGCGATGCCATCGACGCGCTGTTTGCGGGCTTTCCGGCAGGCACCGTCAGCGGCGCGCCCAAGGTGCGCGCGTGCGAGATCATCGCCTCGCTCGAGCCCGAGACGCGTGGTGCCTATGCCGGCGGCGTGGGCTATTTTGCGCCCGACGGATCGGTCGATAGCTGCATCGTGCTGCGCACCGCGATCGTCCGCGACGTGACGATGCACGTCCAGGCGGGCGCGGGGATCGTCGCCGACAGCGTGCCCGAATATGAACAGCGCGAATGCGAAGCCAAGGCCGGCGCGCTGTTCGCCGCCGCGCGCGAAGCGTTGCGCCTCGCCAGCGAACCGGGATACGGGCAATGATCCTCGTCATCGATAATTACGACAGCTTCACCTACAATCTCGTCCATTATCTGATGGAGCTGGGCGCGGACGTGCGGGTCGAACGCAACGATGCGCTCACCGCACGCGAGGCGCTGGCGACCAATGCGCAGGCCTTTCTGATCTCGCCCGGCCCCTGCACGCCCAACGAGGCGGGGATCTCGCTCGATCTGGTCGCGGCCTGTGCCGATGCGGGGAAGCCGCTGCTGGGCGTGTGCCTCGGCCACCAGTCGATCGGCCAGCATTTCGGCGGCGAGGTCGTGCGCGGCGGGCTGATGCACGGCAAGACTTCGCCGGTGGTGCACGACGATAGCGGGCTGTTCGAGGGCCTGCCCTCGCCCTTCCTCGCCACGCGCTATCACTCGCTGGTGGTGCCCGAGGCGAGCCTGCCGCCAGAGATGATCGTCAATGCGCGCGTCGAGGCTCAGCCGGGCGAGACCGCGCATGTCATGGGTTTCCGCCATGCGACGCTGCCGATCCATGGCGTGCAGTTCCATCCCGAAAGCATCGCGACCGAACATGGCCACCGCATGCTGGCCAATTTCCTGAAACTCGCCGGGCTCGAGGTGAAGCCGATGCGCGAGGATCTGCTCGCATGACCCGCCTGCCCGATACCGCGCATCCGCTGAGCCGCGAGGCCGCTGCCGAGGCCTTTGCCGCGATCCTCGACGGCACGGTCAGCGACGAGGCGATTGCCGAATTCCTGATCGCCTTGTCCGAGCGCGGCGAGACCGCAATCGAGATCGCCGCCGCCGCGCAGGGACTGCGTGACCGGCTGATCCCGATCGCCGCGCCCGCCAACGCCATCGACGTGTGCGGTACCGGCGGCGACGGGCATCACACGCTCAACGTCTCGACCGCGGTGTCGCTGGTGGTCGCCGCGTGCGACGTGCCGGTCGCCAAGCATGGCAACCGCGCCGCCTCGTCCAAGGCGGGCGCGGCGGACACGCTCGAGGCGCTGGGCATGGACATGGCCGCCGCCGGTGCCAGCGCCGAACAGTCGCTCGCCGAAATCGGCATCTGCTTCCTGTTCGCGGTCAACCATCACCCGGCGATGCGCCGCATCCAGCCAATCCGCCAGAAGATCGGCCGCCGCACCATCTTCAACCTGATGGGACCGCTCGCCAATCCCGCGGGCGTGCGCCGCCAGCTGATCGGCATCGCGCGGCCCGGCTATGTGCATGTCTATGCCGAGGCGCTCGAAATGCTGGGCACCGAACATTCGCTGATCGTCTCGGGCGACGAGGGGCTCGACGAGCTGTCCCTGGCAGGCGGCAACGAGGTCGCCGATATCGGCCCCGATGGCGTCATCATGAAGCGCTGGCAGGCGAAGGACGCAGGCCTCCCGACGCACCCGATCGAAGCGATCCGCGGCGGCGATGCCGCGCACAACGCCGCAGCCTTGCGCCGTCTGCTCCAGGGCGAGACCGGGGCATATCGCGATGCGGTGCTGTTCAACGCCGCTGCCGCCTTGCTGATCGCGGGCGAGGTCGAAAGCCTTGCCGAGGGAGCCGAGGAAGCCGCCGAGGCGCTCGACAAGGGGCTCGCCAACGCGCTGCTCAATTGCTGGATCGATTTCACGAAAGCCGCTGCATGAACAAGCTGGAAGAGATTTGCCAGGTCAAGCGACAGGAGGTCGCACGGCGCAAGACGCTGGTCTCGCAGGCCGAGCTGGGGGCCCGTGCGGCTGCTGCCTCAGCCCCGCGCGGCTTTGCGCGTGCGCTGATGGACAAGTCGCGCGACGGCTTCGGCCTGATCGCCGAGATCAAGCGCGCCAGCCCCTCCAAGGGGCTGATCCGCGCCGATTTCGATCCCGCCGCGCATGCCGCCGAGTATCAGGCGGGCGGGGCAGCATGTCTCTCGGTGCTGACCGACGAGCCCTATTTCCAGGGACATGACGATTATCTCGTCGCCGCGCGCGCCGCCTGCGACCTGCCCTGTCTGCGCAAGGACTTCATGGTCGATGTCTGGCAGGTGGCCGAAAGCCGCGCATTGGGCGCCGATGCGATCCTCATCATCGTCGCCGCGCTCGATGATGCGACCATGGCCGAGATCGAGAGCGCCGCGTTCGACCATGGAATGGACGTCCTGGTCGAGGTGCATGACGAGGCCGAGATGGAGCGCGCGCTCAAGCTCAAGTCGCCGCTGATCGGCATCAACAATCGCGATCTGCGCAGCTTCGTCACCGATATCGCCACCACCGAGCGGCTGGTCGGCATGATCCCCGAAGGCCGCATCGCGGTGTCCGAAAGCGGCATCAACAGCCATGCCGATTGCAGTCGGCTGAGCGACCATGGCGTGCGCTGCTTCCTGGTCGGAGAATCGCTGATGCGCCAGCCCGATGTGACGATCGCCACGCGCCAGCTGCTCACCGGAGCGGCGGCCTGATGGACAAGCTCACCCATCTCGACGCATCGGGCGCGGCGCAGATGGTCGATGTCTCGGCCAAGGCCGATAGCGTGCGCGAGGCGGTGGCCGAGGGCGTGATCGCCATGGCTCCGGCGGTCATCGCCGCGATCCGCGCGGGCGACATCAGGAAGGGCGACGTACTGGGCACCGCGCGCATCGCGGGCATCATGGCGGCCAAGCAGACGAGCAATCTGATCCCGCTGTGTCATCCGCTGCCGATCGCCAGCGTTTCGGTCGATTTCGACTATGTCGAGACCGGTGTCCGCGTCGAGACTCGCGTGCGCACCAACGGCAAGACCGGGGTCGAGATGGAGGCACTGACCGCCGCGAGCGTCGCGCTGCTGACGATCTACGACATGGCCAAGGCGCTCGACAAGGCCATGGTCATCGGACCCGTGCGGCTGCTCGCCAAGAGCGGTGGCAAGTCGGGCGACTGGACGGCGGATTGATGGCGGGCGGGCTGATCCCGCTCGACGAGGCGCGCGACCGCCTGCTCGCGCTGGCAAGGCCGCGCCCCGCCGTTTCGATGCCCCTGGTCGACGCGACCGGCCTCACCCTGGCCGAGCCGCTGCTGTCAAGGCGCAGCCAGCCCGCCGCCGATCTGTCCGCGATGGACGGTTATGCCGTGCGGGGATCGGACCTTCCCGGTCCTTGGCGCGTCATCGGCGAAAGCGCGGCTGGGCGGCCCTTTGCCGGTGCGATCGGCCCCGGCGAAGCCGCACGCATCTCCACCGGAGCGATGATCCCCGACGGCGCGGATTGCGTGTTGGTGCAGGAAGATGTCGCGCGCGACGGCGATATACTGACGCTGACTGGCGAGGGCCCTTCCGCCCCTGGCGCGCATATCCGCCGTGCTGGGCATGATTTCGCGACCGGTGAGCAGCTTGCCGATGCCGGCACGGTCATCAATGCCCGGCTGATCGCGCTCGCCGCGATGGCGGGACATGGCGCGCTGAGCGTTCACGCCCGCCCGCGCATCGCGATCCTCAGCACCGGCGACGAGCTGGTTCCGCCGGGCGAAGCACTTCCCTCGCCCGCGCACATCCCGGCGAGCAACGGCGTGATGCTCGCCGCGCTGCTCTCCAGCCTGCCCTGCGACCTGGTCGTCCCGCCGCTGCTGCCCGATGACCGCGCCGCCATCGCCGCCGCGCTGGACGCGCATCGGGGAGCCGATATCATCGTCACCACCGGCGGGGCGTCGGTGGGCGATCATGACCTGATCCAGCCCGCTCTGCTCGATAGCGGCGGCACGGTCGATTTCTGGCGGATCGCGATGCGGCCGGGCAAGCCGGTAATGGTCGGCAGGCTGGGCGATGCGATCGTGCTCGGGCTGCCGGGAAATCCGGTATCGGCCTATGTCACTGCGACGCTGCTGTTGCTGCCGCTGGTGCGAAAACTGCTCGGACGCGCCCGTCTGGTTCCGTCAATGCTGCAAGCCCCGGCAGGAGAAGCGTTTTCCGCCAACGGGCCGCGCCAGGATTTCGTGCGCGCCCGCTTTCGCGACGGGGCGCTCGCCCGGCTGAACAATCAGGACAGCGGAGCGCTATCGGCGCTCGTCCAAGCGGATGCGCTGGTGGTCCGGCCGATTGGCGCGCCCGAGGCAAGGCAAGGCGATCCGATCGATTATATCGCGCTCGATCGCCAGACTTGACACAAGGTCTTGACCTGACCGTCTTTGTTTCGTAATTGTTCCTCATTCGTTCGGACGCCAGTTCGGCGCAGAAAGGAACATTGGCGATGCTGACCCGCAAGCAACATGACCTGATCCGCTTCATCCAGGAACGGCTGGAGGCCGATGGCGTCTCGCCCTCGTTCGAGGAAATGAAGGAAGCGCTCGATCTCAAGTCCAAATCGGGCGTGCACCGGCTGGTGAGCGCGCTCGAGGAACGCGGCTTCATCCGCCGCCTGCCCAACCGCGCGCGCGCACTGGAAATCCTCAAGCTGCCCGAGGCGAGCGTGAAGCCGCGCGAGAAGGAGCTTGCCGCCGCCGCTGCTGCCCGCGCCGACGCCGCGCGGAGCAATGTCGTCAGCATGGACGCGGTGCGCAGGGCTGTGCTGCCCGAGCCGGCCAACAGCAACGTTCTCGAAATTCCGCTGCACGGCCGTATCGCCGCCGGTGCACCGATCGAGGCGTTCGAGGGCACCGAGATCCTGCCCGTTCCCGCCGCGCTGCTGGGCGCGGGCGAGCATTATGCGCTCGAGGTGTCGGGGGATTCGATGGTCGAGGCGGGCATTCTCGACGGCGATTTCGCGCTAATCAAGCGCACCGAAACCGCGCGCGACGGCGAGATCGTGGTCGCGCTGGTGCGCGGCGAGGAAGCGACGCTCAAATATCTGCGCCGCGAGAACGGCCGCATCCGGCTCGATCCCGCCAATGCCTCCTATGCGCCGCAATATTATGCGCCGCACGAGGTGCAGGTACAGGGCAAGCTCGCGGGCCTGCTGCGCCGCTATCACTGATGCAGAGCGCGGGCTCGGCGAGCGTGGGGCCCGCACCGCTCCGGGCGAGCCGTTTCAGGTGCGGGTGAGTCCCATCTCCTCGAGCAGCCGCCCCATATGCTGCTTGAACGGGAAGAAGCCCTTGCGCGCGTGCGGCCAGAAACTCTCGTCCCATTCGCGGCGCACCTGGACCAGTTCGAGCCCCTCGCCTTGCAGCGCTGTTGCGATTTCCGCCAGCCGCGTCGCGACGGGACCGACGGGCGCATAGGGGGTAATCACCCGATATACCCCTGCCTCGCGCGCCGCTGACACGATCGCCTCGGCATTCAGGGCATCTATCCGTGTCACCGGCGCCCTGCCGGTCTCGCCAATCTGCGCAGCCATGTCGCGCGCAGCTTCCGCAACAAAGGCGCGCGCCTTGTCGCCCCACAACAGCGCAGCATCGGCAGCGATGCAGGTGCCGCGAATATCGGCCTCGCGGAGCAGCGTATCATCAGGATGCATATCCTCGCTCGTCACGAGCAGCAGCGCAGGAGCGCCCTTCGTTGATCCCGCTTGCGGCACGGGCGCGGCAGCAGGCACCGGCGCTTCGGTCAGCGGCTCGGCGATGTTAGCTAGTCCCGTCGGCGCAAACCGCCCGCCGGTATGGCGCGCGATATTGTCCGCCGTGGCGAGATAGGTCTTGCCCGCCGT
>CAXRCQ010000533.1:0-6464 GCA_964228845.1 Blastomonas sp. | reverse complement strand
CAGCGCCGCGACAATGGTCCAGACCGTTGCCAGTTCCATCTCGCCCGCGCTCAGCGCAAATACGAGCAGCGGCACGCACCAGACGAACGCGATCAGGCACGTCGCGGCCACGAGCTGCAGGACGAAGCGGCGCGCCACATGATCGTGGTTGACCATGCCGCTGCGCTTGTAGAGAATGGCAGGAAAATAGAGCGCCGCGCCCAGCATTCCCATCCAGCCTGCAAGCTGCCACAACGGCACAATGCCGCTGAACAGCTGGCAAACCATCAGCCCGAGGACAAGGTTGGTAACAACGCGCAAGATGGCATAGCGCGCAAGCCCCGCATATTGGATCGCGCGGAAATGATCCCAATCGCCATCGGCAGGGTCGCACAGGCCAAGGATGGCCATGACCGGCAGATCACGCGCGGACGAAGGTTGGGGGCGGGTCTTGCTCACCCGGGCGGCATAGCGAAACAAAGTTAGCGAACGGTAACCGCAGCTCGTGTGTTTCTTCTGGAAAATTTACGGGTAAAGGGCCGCACCCTGCCTGCAACCGGCGCATATTCGCAGGCTGCAGGCGATGGCGAACCGGCCTGCCGTCAGATGGCTCTGATGGCCTATCGACAATCAGATAACGGCCAGCATGATGACGGCACTGCTGACAAAGGCAGCGGCCAGATTGAATGCAATACGCATGACGAACTCCTGATGAACTGTGGAATTGGCCGCGCAGACATCCTGCTCTCTATGGACGCCAGATAGGTCATAATCACTGTCGTACAAGTGCAATTGCTTTCCGTGCATGTGCATGAAATGCAATTCAGTCGCCTGTCAGGTCGGCGCGTGCCTGCTCCCAGTTCCGTCCGTCAAAATCCTCGATCTTGGCTTGTAAATCATGGCCTTCGTCCAGCGAGCGAAAGTCGATCGACCAGGCTTGGGGGTGCGATCGCGGCTGGTAGAAGCTGCGGACGCCGCAGATCCTGCAGAACAGATGCTCGGCAGTGCGGGTTCCGAAGCGATAGCTCGCCAACTGGTCCGCACCCGAAATCAGCCGGAAATCGTCGTGCGGCACGATAAGGTGAAGAAAGCCGGTTTTCGCGCACATCGAACAATTGCACGCGAGCAGCCGCACCGGGCGCGGCACGGTCGCTTCGAACCGCACCACACCACAATGACAACCGCCCCGCACCAATGCGCGCCCTTGCGTCATCAGCCGTGCAGCCTCACTCAACCGTGACCGATTTGGCGAGGTTGCGCGGCTGATCGACATCGGTGCCCTTGGCGACAGCGACGTGATAGGCGAGCAATTGTACTGGCACGGCATAGACGAGCGGGGCGATCAGCGGGTGGACATGGGGCATCTCGATCGTCGCCAGACACCCCTCGCCGGCTTCGGCCAGCCCCTCTGCATCGGAGATCAGCACGACCTTGCCGCCACGCGCGCGCACCTCCTGCATGTTGCTCACCGTCTTCTCGAACAGCGGACCCGAAGGCGCGATGACGATGATCGGCACCGCCTCGTCGATCAGCGCGATCGGGCCGTGCTTCATCTCGCCAGCGGCATAGCCCTCGGCATGGATGTAGCTGATTTCCTTGAGCTTGAGTGCGCCTTCCAGCGCCAGCGCATAATCGGGGCCGCGCCCCAGATACAGCACGTCGCGCGCCTGCGCGATCGTGTGCGCCATCGCCTCGATATCCGCATCATGCGCCAGCGCAGCGTTGATCGCCGCTGGGGCCTCGATGAGGTGACGGACGATCTCGGCCTCGTCCGCCGCATCGAGCCTGCCCTTGGCGCGCGCGAGGTTTACCGCCAGCGCGGCCATCACCGCCAGCTGGCAGGTAAAGGCCTTGGTCGAGGCGACACCGATCTCCGGCCCGGCATGCGTCGGCAGCAGTAGATCAACCTCGCGCGCCATCGAACTGGTGGGCACGTTGATGATGCCCGCAGTGGTCACCCCGCCCGCCTTCATGTGGCGGAGCGCCGCGAGCGTGTCCGCCGTCTCGCCCGATTGCGACACGACCACGCCGAGCATGTTCGGGCTCAGCACCGGGTCACGATAGCGGAATTCCGACGCCACATCGACCTCGACCGGTACGCGCGCCAGCTGCTCGATCCAGTATTTGCCGATCAGCCCGACATAGGATGCGGTGCCGCAGGCGATGATGGTCACCCGATCGATCGCCGAAAGCTCGAAATCCATTTGCGGCAGCGACACCTTCTGCTCGACCGAGCGGATATAGCTTTGCAATGTCTGCGCCACCACCACCGGCTGCTCGAAGATCTCCTTCTGCATGAAATGGCGGTGATTGCCCTTGTCGATCAGCGCACCGGTCACACCCGACAGCGTGATCTCGCGCTCGACCGGCTGGTTTTCGGCATCATAGACCTGCGCGCCCTCGCGGGTGAGCACCACCCAGTCGCCCTCTTCCAGATAGGCGATGCGCTGCGTGAGCGGGGCGAGTGCCAGCGCGTCGGAGCCGAGATAGATTTCGTCCTCGCCATAGCCCAGCACCAGCGGAGAACCGAGCCGCGCGCCGATCAGCAAATCGGGATGCTGCCGAAACGCGATGGCGAGCGCAAATGCGCCACGCAGCTGCGGCAGCACCGCCTTTACCGCCTCTTGCGGGCTGTCCCCCGCCTCGACCCGCTCGCTCACCAGATGCGCGACGACCTCGGTATCGGTCTCGCTCTCGAAGGTGCGGCCACGCGCGATCAGCGCATCGCGCAGCGATTTGAAATTCTCGATAATGCCATTGTGTACCAGCGCGACCTCGCCGGTCGCATGGGGATGGGCGTTCGATGTCGTCGGCGCGCCATGCGTGGCCCAGCGCGTGTGCGCAATGCCGACATGGCCCGGCGCAGGATCCCTGTCCAGCACATCGACAAGGTTGCGCAGCTTCCCCTCGGCCCGCCTGCGTACCAGCTTGCCATCATGCACGGTGCAGACCCCGGCGGAGTCATAGCCGCGATATTCCATCCGCTTCAGGCCATCGACCAGATCGCCCACAACTTCGCGCCGGGCAAGAATTCCAACGATACCACACATTTACGGGGGAGCCTTTCAAAGCTGATAGGGAACGCGGATGCCCGGCATCTCTGCCGGAAAATCCTTGGTATTTCGTGTCACGAGAACGCGCCCGCGAATCTGGGCAGTGGCGAGAATGATCGCATCGGACGATCTGAGACGGGGCCGCTCCCGGCGCAGCGCAGAAGCGCGGCCAGCGATCTCCTCGTCGATCTCGTCCATGCCGAAGCGGGACAGGAAGTCCGTCGTGCCCCGGACGACCTGATCATTCCCTTTCGACAGAACCTCGATCCACGCCATGCGGCTGATCCATGGCCGCGTCCCCAGTTCGACGGCACGGCGAATTTCCGCTCGCGCTGGCGGAAATCCGGCCAGGGCGTCGATCAGGATATTCGCGTCAAAGGCATAGCCGCTCACTTGGACCCCGGCGTTCTGACGGGCGGATGTCGGCCTGCGATCATGTCGAGATATATCTGGCGCTGCCGATCGTCTTCCGCATCGAACATCTCAGGCGATTCGGCGCGCACTTCCTCATAATCATCGTCCCAGTAGCG
Source organism: Blastomonas sp. (assembly GCA_964228845.1). GTDB lineage: Bacteria > Pseudomonadota > Alphaproteobacteria > Sphingomonadales > Sphingomonadaceae > Blastomonas. Next base: position 2,902 of record CAXRCQ010000533.1, on the reverse strand, counting down.
GGTCCATTCGGCCCGCTTCTTCCGTTCGTATTCGCGCGGATCACAGCCGACCCCGGCTTGCGCCCATAGACCGAACGCCTGATCGATCCAGCTCGTATCGCCTTCGGCCATCTGCGGACGATAGGCCGCCACCGCTTCCCGCAAGACCGCAGCTCGCGACTTGCCCTGCTCTGCAGCGAGCAGGTCGAGTCGCCGGATATCGTCTTCGGGAAGGTCAGCGAGGATGCGGGGCATGATGATATACTGATATCATATCATGATATCATGTCAACCCTATTTGCCCTCACGCTTCTTCTTGCGCATCGCGTCGTGGAAGCGGTCGGCCCAGCCGGGCTTGACCAGTTGCTCGGCGCGGACAAGGCGCAGTTCGCCATCGGCGACGTCGCGCGATACTGCACTGCCCGCAGCGACGATCGCATCGCGGCCAATCTTCACCGGAGCGATCAGCGCGCTGTTCGATCCGATGAACGCGTTCTCTCCGATGACGGTCTGATACTTGAAATAGCCGTCATAGTTGCAGGTGATGGTACCCGCACCGATATTGGCATTCGCGCCGACCGTGGCATCGCCCAGATAGGTCAGATGGTTGGCCTTGGCGCCGGGGCCGAGCACCGCCTTTTTCATCTCGACAAAATTGCCGACCTTCGCGCCTTCGCGCATGTCCGCACCGGGGCGCAGCCGCGTGAACGGGCCGACCGAGCAGCCGCTGGCGACCGTCGCGCCCTCGATATGGCTGAAGGCGTGGATCACGACATTGTCGGCGATGGTGACGCCAGGTCCGAACACGACATTGGGCTCGATCACGACATCGCGGCCGATCACGGTATCATGCGCGAACCACACGGTTTCCGGCGCGATCAGGCTCGCGCCATCGGCCATGGCCTTAGCACGGCGGCGCTGCTGCCAGATGCTCTCTGCTTCGGCGAGTTCGGCGCGGCTGTTGATGCCGATCAGTTCATCGGGATCGGTCTCGACCACCACCGCCTTGTCACCATCAGCCAGCGCCAGCATGATGATATCGGGCAGATAATATTCGCTCGCCGCATTGTCGTTGCCGACCCGTTCGAGCAGCGGCCAGAGATCGGCCGTGCGCACCGCAGTGACGCCCGAATTGCACAGCTTCACCGCGCGCTCGGCCTCGGTAGCGTCCTTGAACTCGACCATTTTCGAGATCGCACCGGCGTCATCGGCGATGATCCGACCATAGGCCTTGGCATCATCGGGCACGAAGCCAAGCACGGCAACGCGCGGCGCATCATCGGCAAGCAACCGGTCTCTCAATCGGGCGATGGTGTCGGGCCGAAGGAAGGGTGTATCGCCGAAACAGACGATCGCGATCCCGTCAAAGCCGACAAGCGCGTCCTTGGCCTGCAATGCCGCATGCGCCGTACCAAGCTGCTCGGCCTGATGCGCGATATCGACACCGCGCGGCGCAACCGAGGCCTCCACCTGCTCGCGACGCGCTCCCACCACGACCACCTGTCGCGCGGCCCCCGCCGCCTCCAGGCTGTCCAGCAGGTGATGCAGCATGGGTTGGCCTGCGATCGGATGGAGCACCTTGTGCAGCTCCGATTTCATGCGCGTACCCTGGCCCGCTGCCAGAATGATCGCTGCCAGCGGCTGCTCAGCCATTTCGTAACGTTCTCCGCGTTTCCCAAAGCAGATCGACTTCACCCTTGGCACGAACCGCTTGCATCCGCCACCTTTTTCGGGCGATGCACAGCCCCATGGCAGACTTTCCCTACCAAATCATTGGCTTTGATCTTGATGGCACCTTGCTCGACACCAGCCCGGAACTGACGGTTTCGGTCAACCATACGCTGTCCCTCGCGGGCCTGCCGCCGCTGAGCCAGGACGAGATCAAGCCGATGGTGGGGCTGGGTGCCAAGCACATGCTCCAGGTCGGGCTGGAGCGCGCGGGCAATGGCGACCCGGAGGCGCTGCGCGAATATCTGCCGATCCTGCTCGACCATTATGGCGAGAATCTGGGCAGCGGCTCACCGCCCTATCCCGGTCTGCTCGATTGCATGGCGCGCTTCGATGCGATGGGCGTCAAAATGACCATCGTCACCAACAAGTACGAGCGGTTCGCGGTCAAGCTGCTGACCGAGGTCGGGCTGATCGACCGGTTCGCCTGCGTCATCGGCGGCGATACCATGGGCAAGGGCAAGTCCAAGCCCGACCGCGCGCCGATCGACGAGATGATGCGCCGCTGCGGAGGCGAACCGGGCGTCACTCGCGCCGCATTCATCGGCGACAGCATCTATGACGTGATGGCCGCGCACAATGCGGGCATCCCGTGCATCGCGGTCAGCTTCGGCTTCCTGCATCAGCCGGTGAACGAACTGGGTGCCGATGCGATCATCGACCATTATGACGAGTTCATCCCGACGCTGGAACGGATTGCCGCGCAGTAAGCCACAGAGGATTTGATAGTTCCGGTTTGTCCCGAGCCCTTCGACTGGCTGGCAAGCCAGCCGCTCAGGATAAACTCAAGTCGAGGGACGCGAACGCGGAGGTTGGCGCAAACGTCCCTCGACAAGCTCGGGACAAACGAACCAGGATTACAGGATCGGATTCCCCATTACCCGCGATGCCCCTTGCGCCACTTGGTCCACAGATGCCGCGCGAGCATCGTCGGCGGCATGCGCAGCAGGTGCGAACGGATAGAGAAGCCCTGGCGCGTGAGCGTGCGCGTCTTGCGGCCCCAGCCATCGACTGCGGTGATCCGGCGCAGGAACAGCGCATCGGCGACCCCGGGCCGCATCGGCCAGATCGCTGGCGTGCCGAACAGCCGGTGTGCCAGACGCAGCGCGCGCGCGACGGGCGCGGTCAGCCCATGCAGGCTCGCCCTCTCCATCAGCAAATCGCCAAAATCGGAATCCTGCGCCACGAAATTCCG
>CAXRCQ010000532.1:0-2004 GCA_964228845.1 Blastomonas sp. | reverse complement strand
CGGTCGAGATCGCTCAGGAACTGCGCGAGATCCTCCGCGTCCTTCGGCTCGAACAGCCATTCTGCCGCGCCGCCCGTCTTGAACCACACCAAGGGGGCTAGCGGCGCATGCGCCGTCAGCTTGCCGCGCACGGCGGGCATGGTCGAGGATAGGGCGGCGGCGGGCGTCATTTGATGCCCCACAACCCCATCCAGCCCTTGACCGCCTTCTGCTGGGCCGCCGCAGCGTCGCGCAACGCAGACGCGCCATCGACCGACTTCTGCCAGGCATCGATCATCTTCTGCCCCGCCTGCATCTGCTGGAGCTGCGCTTCGATCATCTGCTTCTGCAGGTCGATCATCCAGTCGAACGGCGAGTTCATGCGGCGAGCCTCCGCTGCGCAATCGCATCGGCAAGCCCTGCCGCCCATTTGGTGATGTCGCCCGCGCCGAGGCAGATGACCATGTCGCCATCCTGCGCGTCCGCCGCCAGCAGCTCGGCGAGCTCGTCGGGTCCGGTGATCGTGCGCGCCTGGCGGTGGCCGCGCTGCTTGAGGCCGCTGGCGAGCGCTTCGGCGCTCACGCCCTCGACCGGCTCCTCGCCTGCCGCATAGACCGGCGCGACATAGACGATATCGGCATCGTTGAACGCCTGCTGGAACTCGTCCATCAGGTCGCCGAGCCGCGAATAGCGGTGCGGCTGGACCACCGCGATGATGCGGTTCTTCACGCCTTCGCGCGCCGCCGCCAGCACCGCGCGGATTTCTACCGGGTGATGGCCATAATCGTCGATAATGGTGACGCCGTCGACCTCACCCACCTTGGTGAAGCGGCGCTTGACCCCGCCGAACTTGGCAAAGCCGGTGACGATGTCCGCATCCGCCATGCCCATCTGCAGGCCGACCGCGATCGCCGCGATGGCATTTTGCACATTATGGCGGCCCGGCATCGGCAGCTCGATGCCGGTGATCTGCCTGACCGAGCCGTCGCGCTCACGCACGGTAACGTCGAACCGGTTGCCGCCGGGGATCGAGACGACATTGTCGCCACGAACATCGGCCTGGGCGGAAAAGCCATAGGTCACCACGCGCCGGTCCTTGACGCGCGGCAGGATCGCCTGGACCTCGGGATGGTCGAGGCACAGGATCGCCGCGCCGTAAAAGGGCACGTTCTGGACGAACTCGACGAACGCGTCCTTGACCCGGTCGAAGCTGCCATAATGGTCGAGATGTTCGGGATCGATATTGGTGACGACCGCAATCGTGCCGTCGAGCCGGAGGAAGCTGCCATCGCTCTCGTCGGCCTCGACCACCATCCATTCGCTGTCGCCCAGGCGCGCGTTCGAGCCGTAATTGTTGATGATGCCGCCGTTGATCACGGTCGGGTCGATTCCGCCCGCATCGAGCATCGCGGCGATCATCGAGTTGGTGGTGGTCTTGCCGTGCGTGCCCGCCACCGCGACGGTGGACTTGAGGCGCATCAGCTCGGCCAGCATCTCGGCGCGACGGACGACGGGGACGCGGTTCTCGAGCGCCAGATCGACTTCGGGATTGCCGCGCTTGATCGCGGTGGAAGTGACAACCACGGCGGCATCACCGAGATTCTCGGCCTTGTGGCCGATCATCACCGGAATGCCGCGCTTGCGCAGGCCTTCGACGACATAGCTTTCGGCAATGTCCGACCCTTGCACCTTGTAACCCAGATTGTGCATCACCTCGGCAATGCCCGACATGCCGATGCCGCCGATTCCGATGAAATGGATGGTACCGATGTCGATTCCGACGCCCTTCATGCTTCCTGTCCTTCAGCTTCGCGGGCCAGGGCCTCACCGCCCAGGGCCTGGCCCTTGGCGGCGGGGGCCACACGAATAATGTCTGCCAGCGGTGCCGCGCCGAAGCTCTCGACGAGATCAGCCAGATCGCGCACCGCATTGGGATAACCGCATTTGTGTGCGGCGAGCGCCGCGTTCTCGAGCGCATGCTGATCGAGCGCCATCTTCTGGATCTGCTTGGCAAGTTCCTTCGGC
>CAXRCQ010000531.1:0-3399 GCA_964228845.1 Blastomonas sp. | reverse complement strand
TTCGATGACGGTGGTGGCGATTCCGGCGGATTGCAGGCGGATGGCGAGCGCCAGCCCGCCGAAGCCGGACCCGATAACTGCAGCTTTTTTCACTAGGTGTAAGGCCCCTGGTTGCGACCCGAATGCGCGGGCAGATTGTGCGGCACTATAGCGTTACGTTTGCATTGTGCCAGCAGATGCGCGCAACCGGGGCAAAAGCGCCTTATCCGGCGGCGGCCGCCATCGCCGCGCCGACCGAGGCGGCGATTTCCTCGGGCCGGGGGTTGCGCCGCAGCGTGAGCCCGCCAGTGGCCTGGATGTTCTGGCCGGTGACGAAGGTGCGATCGTCGCACAGCCACAGCACCGCGTGCGCGATATCGTCTGCGGTGCCGATGCGGCCCAGCGGATATTCCTTCGCGAACGCCGCCTCCAGCCCCGGCGTTGCGACTGCCGCTGCCGCCATCGGCGTCGCGGTCAGGCCCGGCGAGACCGTATTGGCGCGGATGCCCAGCGGCCCGTACTGGTTGGCGAAGCAGCGGATCAGCGCCTCCGACCCCGCCTTGGTGCCGATATAGGCGGCGTGATCGTGGATCAGGCATTGCGTGGTAGCGGACGAGATCTGGATCACCGATCCGCCGCCCGTCATCGTGCGCAGGCAGGCGTTCAGCATATGGTGCACACCGGTGAACTGCAGCGCGACCATCGCCGCGAGGTCCTCGTCGGTGACATCGGCCCAGGGCTTCATCAGCCCCCGGCCGGTGGCGTTGATCGCGATATCGACCTGACCATGACGATCGGCGACGCCATCGAACAGCGCATCGACATCGGCGCGCGATGTCAGATCGCAGGTCACCGCCTCGCCGCCGATCTCGCTCGCCAGTGCCTCCAGCGGTTCGCGCTTGCGGCCCGAGACGATTGTCTTCGCACCGGCGGCGGCGAGCGCCCGCGCGATCACCTGGCCCATATTGTGGTCACCGGCGGCACCGATAACGATCGCGGTCTTGCCCGTGAGGTCGGTCATGCTGCGGCCTCGCTCAGAAAGCGCGCGGTGGCGACGCCGTCGGGCCCATAGACGGGTTCCTTGAGGTCGAACCGGTATTTGCGCGTATCGGCATTCAGGATGGTGAATTGGCTGAGGTGTCCCAGCATGCCGCGATAGGCATCGCCCTCGAGATGCGCCTGCAGCTCGTCGGCGCTGTCCCATTCCTCGAACACATGCACCCGGCCCGGATCGTGCGGATCGGCGGTCCAGGCATAATGGCGGCAGCCGGGTTCGGCGAGCGCCATGTCGATCAGCGCCTTCGCGCCAGCCAGCGCAGCGTCACGCTTCTCGGGAGGGAAATCGACTTCGCCTGCAATCACGATGCTCATTGGCCCTGGGTCTCCTTGAGGATGCTGAAATGCCGCTCGGCAAAGCGCCAGCCGTCGCCGGTGCGCGTGTAAACGTCGAGATACTGGCCGATCGGGCGGCTGACCGATCCGTCGGCGAGTTCGAGATATTCGTGCGTGTAGACCCGGCCCGTGGCGCGATCGCCTTGGATCGCCAGGCTCCCGATCTGCGCGAAAAAGGCCACGAACGGGAAGCCTGCCATCGCCTGGGTCCACAGGCCCACGATCGCGTCGCGCCCGCGCACCTCGGTGCCCGCGAGATTCCACACCGCATCCTCCGCCCAGGTCGCGCCCCAGGCCTGCGCATCGCGGCGGAACACCGCATCGGTATAGCTGTCGATCAGCGCGCGGATCGCGATCTGGTCTTCGGCTGGGCCATCAAATGCCATTTCTCATCCACCTCCGTTTGTCCCGAGCGTGTCGAGGGACCTAGCACCACCGTTTCCGATCACGTCCCTCGACTTCGCTCGGGACAAACGGAATGAGGGCTTTTTGGGTTGATTATGGCAATTGCCCCGCCAGATACTTGTCCATCGTCTGGTGGAACTGGCGGATCCGCCCCTCCTGATAGCGGCCGAGTTCGACCCGGTTGTTGGCCGAAGCGATCAGCCCCTCCTGCACATAGGGCAGGTTCTCCATGTCCTGGTCGAACACCTCGCCCAGCGCGCCCCATTCGGTGACGGTGGCCCAGGGCTCTTCCGGCGTCAGGAAGCGCATTTCCGCTGCTTCAGGCATCGCGCCATCCTTCGGCTTGCGGCCCAGCAGGCGCACCTCCATCAGTGTCGCGTTCTGGTCGGGCCAGGGCCGCCAGCGATAGACGATATTGGGCACGAACCCGCCCCAGGGCGAGAGGTTGGGGAAGATATTGTAGGTGAACGCATCGAGCATCTCGCTGTCCGATATGCCCGCGCTGTCATAGCCCAGCGCATCGAGGAAATTGGCGCGGTTGATCTCCGCCATCGCCTTTCGCGCGGTTTCGCCGTCTTCGAGCTTGCGCCCCTCGAGCGACGCCGAGCGGCCCGAGGTGCGGCTGAACGCGGCGATGATATCGTCTTCGGACAGGTTGTCCGCCGCCAGATGCGGGCTGGGCAGGCCAAACGGGGTCAACGCCAGATTGGCATGGTCGCCCCACATCGAATAGCGGGTATTGGCATCGCCGGTATAGGGCAGGATCTGCGGGTGGGTGACGATCGAGTGCCAGGCCTCCATGAACGCCTCGGACACCGCCTTCCAATTGGCATTGATCACCTTGCCGACCCAGAGTGCGGTATAGCATTCATCGAGCCGCCAGCGGCCGAACCGGTCATAGACCTCCGCGCCCATATAGTCGCGCAAGCTCACCTGCGTCGCGCTTTCGGTGACGAAGATGAAGCCCTGCCAGCGCTCGACGCGCAGCTCGGGCAGGCTCATGTCGCGTTCCTTGAGGTGCTGGAAATCCCATTCGCACGGGATGTGCTTGAGGCCGCCATCGGTCTTCCAGGCGAAGCCGTGGAAGGGGCAGGTGAAATCGTCCGCCGATCCGCTTTCGGTGCGCAGCTTGCGGCCGCGGTGCAGGCAGACATTGTGGAACGCCTTGACCGACCCGTCATCCTGCCGGACGATCAGATAGGACCGCCCGACATTGTTGTAGACGACATAGTCGCCGGCCTGCAGCAACTCGTCCTCGCGCGCGGCCATCTGCCAGACATTGGGCCACATGAGCTTCTTCTCGGCCTCGAAGAACGCCGCGCTGGTCTAGCGCTCCGCGGTGACCAGCTCGGTGCCGAGATCGCGCCAGCTGTCGCCGCGCACCTCGGGCGGCACCTCGCGGCTGTCGAGATCGAGAATCTCATCGACCGTGATCGCGGGGCAGCGGTCGGCGGGGTAGGTCCGGCTCGCGTCTTCCATGGGTGTGCTCTCCTCAATTCTTCTCTTTTCCTCGCCCCCTCCCGTTTGTCCCGAGCGAAGTCGAGGGACGTGATCGGAAAGGGTCGCGTAAGGTCCCCCGACGCGCTCGGGACAAACGGATGTGGCGCGCTACAAAGGCATCGC
>CAXRCQ010000530.1:0-12004 GCA_964228845.1 Blastomonas sp. | reverse complement strand
TCACCCGCGCGCGGGCCGCGCCGTCGAGCGGCAGCGACCAGGAGATCAGCGGACCGAGACGAAAGCCGATATTGTTCGAATCGCCCAATGCGCTGGGGCTGGTGCCACCGATGGTCAGCGAACCGGCCAACTGGATCGAGGGATAGAGCGCCGCGGTTGCGACGCCCACCCGCGCGGTATCTGCCGCCAGCCGCGCCTCGGCTGCGCGAACATCCGGGCGTCGCGCGAGCAGTGCTGCGCCATCGCCCACCGGAATAGCCGTGTCGAGCTGCGGCGGTGTGGTACAGGCCGCTGCCGCTGCATCGATATTGGCGGGCGTATCGCCGGTCAGTGTCGCAAGAGCATACAGAGCCGCGCGCTGTTCGGCCTCGAATTGCGGCACCTGCGCCTGGGCCTGGGCGACAAGCAGTTCGGCATTGGCAACATCGCGCCGCTGCCCGCGACCCGCGCTGAACAGCCGCTGGTTGAGATCGAGCGTCTTCTGCTGCGTCACCAGCGATTCGCGGGCGATGTCGGCCTGCAGGCGGCTCGAACAGGCGAGCGCATAGGTGCGCGCGACTTCGGCAGCCACGCTCACCCGTGCCGCATCGAGATCCGCTTGAGCCGCCAGCGCATCGCCGCGCGTCGCCTCGACCGAGCGGCGTACGCCGCCGAACAGATCGATCTCATAGGAGGCATCGGTGCCAAGCTGGTAGAAATCGAACGTCAGCGGCTCGGGAGGAGCAAAGCCCACCCCGGCATTCTGCCCGGTACCGACCTGATTGGTGTTGGCCGATGCACTGGTACTCAGGTTGGGGAACAACCGTCCACGCGCCTCGCGGATCAGCGCGCGGGCGCGGCGGAGATTGGCGCTCGCCTCACGCACATCGGTATTGCGCTCAAGCGCCTTCATCACCAGCGCATCGAGCGCCGGGTCCTGATAGAGCCGCCACCAGCCTTCGGGCAGCGGCGTCGCGGCAAAGCGCGGATCGCTCGCCTCGGCAAAACCCGGAGCGGCGCTAGCCGGGGTGGCGGGGCGTTCGAAATCAGGGCCGACGGTGCACGCGGCGAGCGTGGCGCTCAGTGCTGCGGCGCAGAGCAGTCGAAGTTTCACGGTCATGGCTGGTTGCCCTCCAGAACGGGCTGGCTGGGCTCTGGGGGCGGTGGATCGTCCCGGCGGCGGCGGCGCGACCACGCCTTGACCCGCTCCTCCAGCGTCCGCACCATCACATAGAAGGCGGGGGTGAACAGCAGGCCGAAGATGGTCACGCCGATCATGCCGAAGAACACCGCGATACCGAGCGCCTGGCGCATTTCTGCGCCGGGACCGGACGAGATGACCAGCGGCAGCACGCCCAGGATGAACGCGAGCGAGGTCATCAGGATCGGCCGCAGGCGCTGGGCTGCGGCATGGCGCGCCGCCTCGAGCACCGATTGGCCATGGTCCTCGTTATGCTTGGCGAATTCGACGATCAGGATCGCGTTCTTCGCCGCCAGACCGATCAGCACGACCAGCCCGATCTGTGTCAGGATGTTGTTGTCGCGCCCCATCAGGTTCACGCCCAGGATCGCGGCCAGCAGGCACATCGGCACGATCAGGATCACCGCCAGCGGCAGCACCAGGCTTTCATATTGCGCGGCGAGCAGCAGGAAGACGAAGATCACGCCCAGCGCAAATACCAGGATGCCGGTATTGCCTGCCGCCTTTTGCTGATAGGCGATTTCGGTCCATTCGAAATCGAAGCCCTGCGGCAGCACCTTGCGCGCGACCTGCTCCATCGTGTCGAGCGACTGTCCGCTCGAATAGCCAGGAAGCGTATCGCCCTGCAGTTCGGCCGAGCGGTACAGGTTGTAGCGCACCACACGATAGGCGCCCGAATCGTTGCGCAAGCTCATCACCGCGTCGAGCGGCACCATCTGCCCGCTCGATGAGCGCGTGCGCAGCCTGCCGATATCGGACACGTCATCGCGATAAGGGGCATCGGCCTGCGCGGTCACGCGGAAGGTGCGTCCCAGGAAGTTGAAGTCGTTGATATAGCTGGAGCCGAGATAGGTGCCGAGCGTCGAGAAGATATTTTCCACCGGCACGCCAAGCTGTTCTGCGCGGGCGCGGTCGATATCGGCGAACAGGCGCGGGGTGCGGGTGTTGAAGGTGGTGAATGCACCTGCGATGCCCTCTGCCTGGTTGGCTGCGCCCATCATCGCGAACGCTGCGCCTTCAAGCGCTTGCAGCCCGGCATTGCCGCGATCCTCGATGATCATCTTGAAGCCGCCGCCGGTACCAAGGCCAGCCACCGGGGGAGGGGCGATGACCAGGATGTTCCCCGCCGTGATCTGTGCCATCGCGCCGAACAGTTCGCCTGCAACCTCGGTTGCCCCGATGCGCGTTCCGGCGGGCTTCAGGGTGATGAAGATCGCGCCGGCATTGGGCGCGTTGGTAAAGGTCGCGCCGTCGAATCCGGCAAAGGCGATGGTGCTCACGACATTGGGATTCTTGAGCGCGAGCGCCTGCGCCTCTTCGAGCGTCGCGGTGGTGCGCTGGAGCGAGGCACCCGGCGGCATCTGCACGACCCCGATCAGATAGCCCTGATCCTGCGCAGGGATGAACCCCGCAGGCGTCGCCGCAAAGCGCCATCCGGCGATCGCGATCAGCGCGAGATAGGCGAGCCTCATGAACATCAGGCTGCGGATCGTCCGCGCCGTCAGGCGGCCATAGCGCTCGGAGAGCTTCGCGAAGGCCCGGTTGAAGCCACGCGCAAAGCGCGGGCCCCATCCGCGCCATCCGGCGGGAATTTCCCTGTCCTCATGCGATTTCGGACGCAGTAGCAGCGCCGCCAGGGCAGGGGAGAGCGTCAGCGAGACAAAGGCCGAAAATGCGGTCGCGCCGGCAATCGTGACGGCGAACTGCTGGTAGAATGCACCCGAAATGCCGGGGATGAACGCAGTCGGGATGAAGACGCCGCACAGCACCAGCGCGATGGCTATCAATGCGCCCGAAACCTCGTCCATCGTCTTGTGCGCGGCATCGAAGGGGCTGAGGCCCTCTTCTTCCATCAGGCGCTCGACATTCTCGACCACCACGATCGCGTCGTCGACGACAATGCCGATGGCCAGCACCATGCCGAACAACGAGAGACTGTTGAGCGAGAAGCCCAATGCCGCCAGTACCGCGATGGCACCTGCCAGCGCGATCGGAATTGCCACGATCGGGATCACGGCCGCACGCCAGCTTTGCAGGAACAGAAGCACCACGATCGCGACAAGGATGATCGCCTCGATCAGCGTGTCCTGCACCGCCGCGATCGACGCCTCGACATAGCTGGTCGGGTTATAGGGGATGCTATAGGCCATGCCCGGCGGGAAATTGCCCTCCGCGCGCTCGAGTTCGGTCTCGACTGCCTTGGCGACGGTGAGCGCATTCGATCCGGGCAGCTGGGTGATGGCAAGCGCGATGGTCGGCTTGCCGCTGGCAAAGGCGTTGACGCTGTAATCCTGCGCGCCGAGTTCGATCCGCGCGACATCGGCGAGCCGGGTCAGCGCAAGTCCATCGCGCTTGACGACGATCTGGCCGAATTCCTCGGGTGTGCTCAGGCGTCCCTGGGTCTGCACACCCAGCTGGAACGCGGTGCCGCCGCTGTTGAATGGCGGCTGCCCGATCGAGCCGGCGGAGACCTGCGCATTCTGCGCACGGATGCTGGCGACGATCTCGTCAACGGTCAGGTTCCGTGTCGCCGCCAGCTCGGGATCGATCCACACGCGCATGTTGTAATCGCGCCCGCCGAACAGCCGCGCCGACCCCACGCCTTCGATGCGCGAGATGCGGTCGATGATCTGCAGCGTTGCATAGTTCGAGATATATTGCTGGGTGAGCGACCCGTCGGGCGAGTAGAAATTGGCGACCAGCAGCAGATCGGGGGAGTTCTTGCGTACGGTTACCCCGATCTGGCGCACCTCCTGCGGCAGACGCGGTTCGGCGCTGCTGACGCGGTTCTGCACCAGCACCTGTGCCTGATCGACATCGGTGCCCTGGGCAAAGGTGACGGTGATCGCGAGATTGCCGTCGCCGGTGGACGAGGAGGACATATACAGCATGTCCTCGACGCCATTGATCGATTCCTCGAGCGGCGCAGCGACCACGTCGGAAATCGTCTCGGCGCTGGCACCGGGGAAGCTCGCGCTCACCACCACGGTGGGCGGCGCGATCTCGGGATATTGCGACACCGGCAGCGTGGGATAGGCCACCACGCCGAAGATGACGATCAGGATCGAGAGAACCGCCGCGAAGATCGGGCGATCGATGCAGAAATGGGCAATGCGCATGCGCTCAGCTCGCCGTTGCCTGGGCGGGCGCCGGGGTCGATATGGGGCGCGCGATCGGCGCATCGTCCTTGGCGCGCGCCTTGATCTGGCCCTTGCGCGGCGTCACCACCATGCCTGGCTGCATCCGCGTCAGACCGTCGATCACGATACGTTCGGTCGGGGCGATCCCTTCGCGGATGACGCGCAGGCCTTCGACCATCGGCCCGGTCTGGACCGGGCGTGGCGCAACCTTGTTGCCCTTGCCCAGCACGAACACCAGCTTGCGCGTCTGGTCGGTCATGATTGCCTCGTCAGGGACCAGCATTGCCTTGTATGTCCCCGATCCGAGAAGGCGCGCGCGACCGAACATGCCCGGTACGAGAAATCCCTCGGGATTGTCGACCATCGCATAGGCGGTAATCGTGCCCGTATCGGGGCTGATACCATTGTCGAGAAACGCCATGCGACCGCGCCAGCGAAATGTGGGTTCGTCGGCGAGCTGGATCTCGACCGGATTGGGAGCGTAGCGCGAGCTGCGCCGTTCACCCCCGGCATCCTGGCGGATGTATTTCAGGTAGAAGGCTTCTGCCCCGTCAAAGCTGAAGCGTATCGGGTTGATGCGGACGATGCGTGTCAGCTCGGTCTGGCCGGCGCTGACGAAATCACCGACATCGACCATGCGGTTCGAGGCGCGGCCCGAAATCGGCGCGCGCACCTCGGTGAACGACAGGTCGAGCTGTGCCTGTTGCCGCCGTGCCTGCGCTGCGGCGAGCGAAGCGCGCGCGGTGCGCAGATTGGCGGCGAGCGTATCGGCCTCTTCCTTGCTGATCGCGTCGAACCCGACCAGCTCCTGGCCGCGCGCTGCCTGGGCCTGGGCGTTGGCGAGCGCGGCGCGGGCGCTGGCGACACTGGCTTCGGCTTCGGCCAGGGCGGCGCGGAACGGGCGCTGGTCGATCACGAACAGCAATTGTCCCTTGCCGACATCACCGCCGTCACGGAACGCTACCCGCGAGATCGGGCCAGAGACCCGCGCGACGAGCTGCACGTCCTCGTCTGCGGTGAAACGGCCGATATATTCGTCCCAATCGACGACCTCGCGCTGCAGTGGCACGGCCACGGTCGCCGCGGGCGGGGGTGGGGGCGGGGGCGGCTCGGACGAGCAGGCGCTGACAAGAGCGGACAGCACGGCTGCGAAGAGCGCGCATCTGGGGGGGACGCGCATCGGGGACTCCGGAATTTGATATTGCACCGCAACAAGGTGGCTGAAACGTAAGGGAAGGTCCAGCAAATAAAGTTGCAATTAACAACTAATATATGTTTATTTTTTGCAACTGCCCTCGCGCAACCCGCAAATGCGCCAATGGTTCCCTGCCATCATGGCAATCGGGCAGTATGGCTTGTCAATGCCGGGCCCCGATGGTTGCAGTGCAGCGTCGCGCTTCCTATCTCACGCGCAAGTTCACGAAATAGGGGGAATGCCTGATGCTGTACCATGACGCCGGAGATGACGGCGATTTGTCGGAAAAGGGCAAGATACCCGTTCCCCAGGACGTGCAGCAGGCCATCGTGACGCTGCTGCGCTGGACCGGCGACGATCCCGAGCGCGAGGGCCTGCGCGACACGCCGCTGCGCGTGGCCCGCGCCTGGAAGGAATATTGCTCGGGCTATGGTGACGATCCCAGCGTGCATCTCAGCCGCACGTTCGAGGAAGTCGGTGGCTATGACGAACTCGTGCTGCTCAAGGACATTCCGTTCCAGTCGCATTGCGAGCACCATATGGCGCCGATCATCGGCAAGGCGTCAATCGCCTATATGCCCAAGGATCGGGTTGTCGGCATCTCCAAGCTGGCGCGGGTGCTGCACGGCTATGCCCGCCGCTTGCAGGTTCAGGAGCGCCTCACCGCCGAGGTGGCCGCGTGCATCTGGGAACATCTCCAGCCGCATGGCGTCGCGGTCGTGATCGAGGCCAGCCATAGCTGCATGACCGCTCGCGGCGTTCGCACGCCGGGCGTCGGAATGATCACCAGCCGCCTGCTCGGCTGCTTCCTGGATGACCATCGCTCGCGCAAGGAAGTGATGGGCCTGATGGGCTATTGAGGCCTATCGCTCTCTTCCCTTCAGGTGGGGAGAAACTCAGGCCTGCCAGCGGGTCAGTAGCCGAAGTCGAGAGGGGCGGCCCATCGCGCAGCCCCTCTCCCAACTCTCTCTCCTCAAGGGGAGATGGCCTTCCGTGACGTTCAGAGCTGCTCGAGCATGTAGTCCGCGCTGCTGACCTTGAAGTCGCCCGGTTCCTCGACGAACAGCTTGTCCACGACGCCATCCTTGACGACCATGGCGAAACGCTGACCGCGCTTGCCCATGCCGAAGCCGGTGCCGTCCATGGTGAGGCCCAGGGCTTCGACGAAATCGCCATTTCCGTCCGCGAGCATCGCGATCGAATCGGCATTGGCCGACTTGCCCCATGCGCCCATCACGAACGCATCGTTGACCGCCGTGCACGCGATCTCGTCGACGCCCTTTGCCTTCAGCGCATCGGCCTTTTCGACAAAGCCGGGCAGGTGCTTGGCCGAGCAGGTCGGCGTGAACGCGCCAGGCACCGAGAACAGCGCGACGGTCTTGCCGGCGAAATAGTCCTTCGCTTCGACCTGTTGCGGGCCTTCGCCAGTGGCGCGGACGAGTTTGGTGTTGGGGATGGTGTCGCCGACTTTGATCATGATGCCGTCTCCTGCTTGGCAATTGCAACCGGGCTGCATGTTGTCCTGGCACCGCAGCATTGCAAGGGGCTTGGCGGCGTTGGCACCAAAAGCGCCACGGAGCACTCACCCAAGACATATAAAGGAATCTTTATATTTGCCTGTCAGGCCGAGTCTGGCTATGGGGGCCGGAGTTTCCGATCGCCCTTTTGGCCAGTAGGACAGACATTCAGGAGATATTGCGTGGCCAGTGCCCCGACCCTCGACCGCAACGATTACGTTGTTGCAGACATTGCGCTTGCCGATTTCGGCCGCAAGGAAATCGCGATCGCCGAAACCGAAATGCCCGGCCTGATGGCGATCCGCGAAGAATATCGCGCCGCTCAGCCGCTCAAGGGTGCCAAGATCACCGGCTCGCTGCACATGACCATCCAGACCGCCGTGCTCATCGAGACGCTGGTCGCGCTGGGTGCCGAAGTCCGCTGGGCCACCTGCAACATCTATTCGACCCAGGACCATGCCGCTGCCGCCATCGCCGCGCAGGGCATCCCCGTGTTCGCCATCAAGGGCGAGACGCTGGAAGAATATTGGGAATATGTCGATCGCATCTTCGATTGGGGCGCCGAGGAAGGCACCACCTGCAACATGATCCTCGACGATGGCGGCGACGCCACCATGTATGCGCTCTGGGGCGCACGCGTCGAAGCCGGTGAAGAGCTGTTCACCCCGACCAACGAGGAAGAAGAGTGCTTCGTCAAGGTGCTGAAGCGCCGTCTGGCCCAGACCCCCGGCTATCTCACCAAGACCGTCCAGGCCATCAAGGGCGTGTCGGAAGAGACCACCACCGGTGTGCACCGCCTGTATGACCTCGCCAAGAAGGGTAAGCTGCCGTTCCCCGCGATCAACGTCAACGACAGCGTCACCAAGTCGAAGTTCGACAACAAGTACGGCTGCAAGGAATCGCTGGTCGATGGCATCCGTCGCGGTACCGACGTGATGATGGCCGGCAAGGTCGCCGTCGTGTGCGGCTATGGCGATGTGGGCAAGGGCTCGGCGGCTTCGCTGCAGGGTGCTGGCGCTCGCGTGATCGTCACCGAAATCGACCCGATCTGCGCGCTGCAGGCGGCGATGGACGGCTTTGCCGTGCAGACGCTGGAAGACGTGGTGTCGACCGCCGACATCTTCGTCACCACCACCGGCAACAAGGACGTCATCACGCTCGATCACATGCGCGCGATGAAGGACATGGCGATCGTCGGCAATATCGGTCACTTCGACAACGAGATCCAGGTCGGCGCGCTCGAGAACATGAAGTGGACCGAGATCAAGCCGCAGGTCGACATGGTCGAATTCTCCGATGGCAAGCGCATCATCATGCTGTCCAAGGGCCGTCTGCTGAACCTCGGCAACGCCACGGGTCACCCCAGCTTCGTGATGTCGGCCAGCTTCACCAACCAGGTGCTGGCGCAGATCGAACTGTTCAGCGGTGCCAACAAGTACGAGAATGACGTGTACGTGCTGCCCAAGCACCTCGACGAGAAGGTCGCCCGTCTGCACCTCGCCAAGCTGGGCGTGAAGCTGACCGAACTGACCAAGGAACAGGCCGCCTATATCGACGTGCCCGTGACCGGCCCGTTCAAGAAGGACGAATATCGCTACTGATCGGTAGCGCTGCCGCTGCTGCGGCATATGCGATCAGAAGACCCGCTCCGCGTCATCGCGGGGCGGGTTTTTTTATTGCCTGCCGTCATTCGTCGTTTTGTCGTTGCGCTCCCCGCGCGTGAGGTTAGCCTGATGGTATACAAACGAAAAAACCGGGGAACATCACCATGAAAGCACTGCGTTTTTCCGTCGCGCTGGCGGCGCTTGCCGTTGCCATGCCCGCTGCGGCTCAGGACAAGTCCGCCGCCTGGGACGTCAACGCCCCGCCGATGAAGACCCGCGCCATCCCGATCAAGGTCGACGAGGGCACCTGGATGAACCTGGATGTCAGCCCTGATGGCAGCCGCATCGTCTTCGACCTGCTCGGCGACATCTATATCATGCCGATCGGCGGCGGAGCGGCGACGCGGATCGCCGAGGGTCTGGCCTATGAGCAGCACCCGCGCTTCTCGCCCGATGGCAGCCGCATCGCCTTCACCTCGGATCGCGGCGGCGGCGACAATATCTGGATCATGAACGCCGACGGATCGGACAAGCGGCAGCTGACGAAAGAGAGCTTCCGCCTGCTCAACAACCCGAGCTGGAGCCCCGACGGCCAGTATATCGTCGCGCGCAAGCATTTCACTACCGGGCGCTCGCTCGGCACAGGCGAACTGTGGTTGTATCATGTCAGCGGCGGCAACGGCGTGCCGCTGGTCAAGCGCCCCAGCGAGGCGCATCAGAAGGAACTGGGCGAGCCGGTCTTCGCGCATGACGGCGCGGGCGTCTATTACAGCAAGGACGCGACCCCCGGCCCGATCTTCGAATATGCGCAGAACAGCAATGCGCAGGTCTTCGTCATCGACCGCTATGACATGGCCAGCGGCAAGGTCGAGCGCGTCACCGGCGGCCCCGGCGGCGCGGCTCGCCCCCAGCCTTCACCCGACGGCCGCTATCTCGCCTTCGTCCGCCGCGAGCGGGCGAAGACCAAGCTCTATGTCCGCGATATGCTCAGCGGCGAGGAGCGCAAGATCTATGACGATATGGACCGCGACGTTCAGGAAACCTGGGCGGTGCACGGGGTCTATCCGAACATGGGCTGGCTTCCCGACAGCAAGCGGCTGGTCTTCTGGGCCGGCGGCAAGATCCGCTCGATCGATGTCGCCAGCGGCCAGGCGAGCGTGATCCCGTTCAGTGTCAACGACACGCGCAGCATCGTCGATCCGATCCGCCCGCAAAAGCCGGTCGCGCCCGATACGGTCGCGGTGACGATGCCGCGCTTCGCCAGCGTTTCGCCCGACGGCAGCCGTATGGTGTTCGAGGCTTTGGGCAAGCTGCACCAGCAGCCTGCGGGTGGCGGCGCGGTGCAGCCGCTCGTCACCAATGGCGGGACCGATTTCGAGCTGTTCCCGAGCTATTCGCGCGATGGCAGTCAGATCGTCTATGTCAGCTGGGATGACGAACGGCTGGGCGAGCTGCGCGTCGTCGGCGCAGGCGGCGGCGTGGCGCGCACCATCAGCAGGACGCCCGGCCATTATCGCCGCCCGCAATTCTCGCCCGATGGCCGGTTCGTGGTGTACGAGGCGGGCAGCGGCGGCGGGCTGACGTCAGATGCCTGGGGCGTGCAGCCGGGCATCTATCTGCTCGACATTGCCAGCGGCCAGACGCGGCGGATCACGCCCGACGGCAGCGAGCCGCATTTCGGCGCGACCGGCGACCGGGTGTATTTCAGCAAATATGCAGGCGGCAAGCTGGCATTGGCCAGCACCGACCTCAACGGCGAAGCCGAGCGCACCCATGCCAGCGGTGAACTGGTCAGCGCCTATATGGTCTCGCCCGATGGTCGAACGCTCGCCTTCCGCCAGAATTATGCCGCCTATGTGATGCCGTTCATGGCGGGCGCGGTGGACCTGGGTGCGGGCAAGGGTGGCGGCGCGCTGCCTGCAGTGCAGGTGAGCGAAGGCGGGGCGACCTTCCTGCAATGGTCGCATGGCGGCCGCCAGCTCAACTGGTCGCTGGGGCCGGTGATCTATTCGGCTGACGCGAGCAAGGCCATCGCGAGCGGCCCCGTCGCCAAGACCGACGCCAGATTCGCCCCGCCCAAAACGGGCGTGGCGATCAATGTCACCGCGCCTGCCGACAGGCCAAGCGGCACCGTCGCCTTCACCAATGCGCGCATCGTCACCATGGCGGACGACCAGGGCGGCATTATCGAGCGCGGCACGGTGGTGGTGCGCGACAATCGCATCGTCGCGGTCGGCGCGAATGTTGCGGTGCCGGCGGGCGCGCAGACGGTCGATGTTGCGGGCAAGACGATCATCCCCGGCCTGGTCGATGCACATGCGCACGGACCGCAGGGAACTGACGACATCGTGCCGCAGCAGAACTGGAGCGCGGTCGCGCATCTCGCCATGGGCGTGACCACGATCCACGATCCCAGCAACTCGGCAGCGGAAATCTTCACCGCTGCCAGCTATCAGCGCGTCGGCAAATATCTCGCCCCGCGCATCTTCTCGACCGGTGAAGTAGTCTATGGCGCCAAGGCGGCGGGCATCTTTGCCGAGATCGACAGTCTCGCCGATGCCCGCGCGCACACGACCCGCCTCAAGATGCAGGGCGCGCACAGCGTCAAGAACTACAACCAGCCACGCCGCGATCAGCGCCAGCAGGTTGTTGCCGCCGCGCAGGCCGACGGGCTGGCGAGCGTCGCCGAGGGCGGATCGCTGTTCAGCCAGGACATCACCATCATCGCCGATGGCAACACCACGCTCGAGCACAATATTCCGCAAGAACGGCTGTACGAGGACGTGCGCAGCTTCTTCGCGCAGAGCAAGGTCGGCTATACCCCGACCTTGGTGGTCACCTTCGGCGGCATGGGGGCGGACCCCTATTGGCGCTCGCACACCGATATCTGGCAGCACCCGATCCTGAGCAAGCACGTCCCGCGCCGCAAGCTCGAGGCGACCAGCGTCCGGCGCGAGATCGGGCCCGAAGAGGATTATGCCGACACGGCCTCGGCGCGCGAAGCCGCCGAACTGGCGCGGCGCGGCGTTCCGGTGGGCATTGGTGCGCACGGCCAGGAAGAGGGGCTCGCCTCGCACTGGGAGCTGTGGAGCTTCGTCAAGGGCGGCATGACGCCGATCGAGGCGCTGCGCACCGCGACGATCAGCGGCGCGCGCTCGCTCGGCTTCGACAAGGATATCGGGTCGATCGAGCCGGGCAAGCTGGCGGACATGGTCATCATCAATGGCGATCCGGTCGCGGATATCCGCCAGTCCGACAGGATCACGCATGTGATGCTCAACGGGCGGCTGTACGAGGTGCCGACGATGAACGAGACAGTCACGGGTGCGGCGAAGCTGCGCAAATGGTATTGGGAGAAGTGACCTCCC
>CAXRCQ010000529.1:0-7337 GCA_964228845.1 Blastomonas sp. | reverse complement strand
CGAAGCAGACAACCGCCGCGCGGTCGGCGGGGAAGGCGTTAGCGAGCCTGGTGACCATCATCCCTCTCCCTTGATGGGAGAGGGATGCGCAGACTTGGTGAGCGCAGCGAGCCTAGTCGAAGCTGGGTGAGGGTGAAGCGACTGCAGACCAGCCGGAAGGCTTCGCGCAGACCCCCTCATCCAACTGCGCCTAGCTGCCTGCGGCAGCAAGGCTCCGTATCCTTCCCCCTCCAGGGGGGAAGGGTTTGCTTGCGTTGCCCCGCTCACATCTCCACTCCCAGCTTGTCCGCCACGGTGAAGATGTCCTTGTCGCCGCGTCCGCACAGGTTGGCGAGGATGATCTGGTCGCGGTCCATGCTCGCTGCGACCTTGGCGACCGCTGCGATGGCGTGGCTGGGCTCCAGCGCCGGGATGATGCCCTCGGTGCGGCAGAGCAGCTGGAAGGCGTCGAGCGCCTCGTCATCGGTGATCGCGGTATATTCGACGCGGCCCATGTCCTTGAGCCAGGCATGTTCGGGGCCGATGCCGGGATAATCCAGGCCCGCGCTGATCGAATGGCCCTCGGTGATCTGGCCGTCCTCGTCCTGCAGCAGATAGGTCTTGTTGCCGTGCAGGATGCCGGGAAAGCCGCCGAGCAGGCTCGCGGCATGCTGGTCGCCATCGAGGCCATAGCCTGCCGCCTCGACGCCGAGCATCCGCACGTCATCATCGAGGAACGGGTGGAACAGCCCCAGCGCGTTCGATCCGCCGCCGATCGCCGCGACCAGCAGATCGGGCAGGCGGCCGGTGCGCGCCATCATCTGTTCGCGCGCTTCCTTGCCGATCACGCTCTGGAAATCGCGGACCAATTCGGGATAGGGGTGCGGGCCGGCGGCGGTGCCGATGATGTAGAAGGTGTCGTGGACGTTCGCGACCCAGTCGCGCAGCCCCTCGTTCATCGCATCCTTGAGCGTCGCCGCACCCGAGGTCACGGGCACGACCTCTGCACCCAGCAGCTTCATCCGGAACACATTGGGCTGCTGCCGCGCAACGTCGGTCGCGCCCATATAGATCACGCAGGGCAGGCCGAAGCGCGCGCAGACCGTGGCGGTGGCGACGCCGTGCTGGCCCGCGCCGGTCTCGGCGATGATCCGCGTCTTGCCCATGCGCATCGCGAGGAGGATCTGGCCGATGCAGTTGTTGATCTTGTGCGCGCCGGTATGGTTGAGTTCGTCGCGCTTGAACCAGACCTGCGCGCCCTTGCCCTCGGGAGCGTCCTTGCGCAGCTCCTCGGTCAGCCGCTCGGCATAATAAAGCGGGCTGGGGCGTCCGACATAATGTTCGAGCAGATCGTCGAACTCGACCTGGAACGCGGGATCGGCTTTCGCGGCCCGGTAGTGCTTCTCCAGATCGAGCACCAGGGGCATCAGGGTTTCGGCAACATAGCGCCCGCCGAACTGACCGAAATGGCCCTGTGCGTCGGGTTGATTGCGATAGCTGTTAAGCTGGGTTGCGGTGTTGGTCATGGTCGCGCACCGCTTGGCAAAAGCGGGCGATCTTGTCCATATCTTTGACTCCTGGCTCGCTGTCCACGCCCGAAGAGACGTCGACCAGCGGGGCATGGGTCGCGGCCAGTGCAAAGCCGACATTGTCCGGGTCGAGTCCGCCCGCCAGCCCCCATGGGAGATGGTGCTGATGCCCCTTAAGCAGCGTCCAGTTGGCCACGGTACCGTTGCCGCCGGGCAGCGCCTGGGCGGGGGAATCGAACAGCAGCCGGTCGGCCTGGCCGTCGAAGCGGCGCGCATTGACGAGCGTCTCGGCGCTGCGCAGTCCGAGCGCCTTCCACACCTCGACCGGCATGTGCTGCTTCACGATCCCCAGCCATTCGGGCTTTTCCGATCCGTGGAACTGGATGACATCGGGCCGCACGGTGCGCTGCGCCTTCTGCGTCAGCTCGGGTGATGCGTTGACCAGCAGCAGCACGACCTGGACATGGCTCGGCGTGCGGCGACGCAGCTCGGCGGCCTGTTCGAGCGTGACATGGCGCGGGCTCTTCTCGAAATGGACGAGGCCGATATGGCTCGCGCCCTCGCGTGCGGCGGTATCGATCGCCGCTTCGGTGGAAAGTCCGCAGATCTTGATGAGGGTAGTCATTATCTCTCAACCGGATGTTTCGTCGTCATGCTGAACTTGTTTCAGCACCCATTGTTCGTCTTGGCCAAGATCGCGCGAGAGGAGAAATGGGCCCTGAAACAAGTTCAGGGTGACGGTCAGTGCATGAGCGGCTCACAATGTCGCCATGATGTCGCGCGCGGCCTGGTCGGGATCCTCCGCGCGCGCGATCGGGCGGCCGATGACCAGCACCGAGGCCCCGGCATCGCGTGCCTGACGCGGGGTGACGGCGCGCTTCTGGTCGCCCATCGCGGCGCTGGCGGGGCGCACGCCGGGGACGACGAAAAAGCCGTCGCGCCATTGCTGGCGCACCGCGCCGACCTCCTGCCCCGAACAGACGATGCCGTCGAGCCCGGCCTCGTGCGCCAGCTCCGCCAGCCGCAGCACATTGTCGTGCGCAGTCCCTGAATAGCCGATCCGCGCGATGTCGCTGTCGTCGAGGCTGGTGAGCATGGTGACCGCCACCACCTTCGTGTTCGTACCGGCAGCCGCCTTGGCATCCTCCATCATCGCGCGCCCGCCCGCCGCATGGATCGTCACGATCGCGGGTTCGAGCACATGGATCGCCTGCATCGCGGCGGCGACGGTATTGGGGATGTCGTGCAGCTTGAGGTCGAGAAAGATCGGCAGGCCGATCTTCGCGATCTCGTGCACGCCGTGATGGCCATGCGCACAGAAGAATTCCAGCCCGAGCTTCACCCCGCCGATATGGGCGCGCACCTGTTGCACAAGGGCTGTGGCGCGCGCCAGATCGGGCAGATCGACCGCGAGATAGATGGGATTGGACATGATGAAAACGTGACCCCTGTTCTGATCCTCAGACCGAGCGCAAGGCAGGCTCGGGCTCGGCTGGCATGTCTGTGACCGGTGCTGGTGTCGGTGCCGGCGAAGGGCTGATCGCCGCACGCGCCTGGTTCGCCTCCAGCGTCGCAATCCTGCGCTTCAGCCGCCAGCTCGTGGTCCGGTGATAGGCCCAGAGCGGGCCGAAGCCGACAAGGAAGGTGAGCAGCAGCAGCACCGGCAATTTGGTGACCAGCTGCAATCCGCCCCACAGGTCAACCGTTACCGCCTGCCAGTTATTGTAGCCGAACACCACGAAGGCGACGGCGACCATGATCAGCACCAGCGTCTTCAGAAACTGCATGACCGCCCAGTCTCCCTCAAGCTTGGTCTCCTTGAAATCCTGCCCGCGTCCCGGCGGTCAATGGAGCAGCATAGGGTGGTTGTTCGGAATTGGCCAGCCTCGGCCGCGCATTGACTGTCAGCCAAAAACGCGCGCGAAGATCGTGTCGACATGCTTGAAATGATAGTCGAGGTTGAACTTTTCCTCGATCTCTTCAGCCGACAGCGCGGCAGTCACTTCCGCGTCGGCCTTGAGCAGGTCGAGCAGCGACAGCGCACCGTCCGATTCCCACACCTTCATCGCGTTGCGCTGCACCAGGCGATAGGCGTCCTCGCGGCTCACCCCCGCCTGGGTCAGTGCCAGCAGCACGCGCTGCGAGTGGACAAGCCCGCCCATCTTGTCGAGATTCTTCTGCATCCGCCCAGGGTAGACCAGCAGCTTGTCGACCACACCGGTCAGGCGCGCCAGCGCGAAGTCGAGCGTGATCGTCGCATCGGGGCCGATATAGCGTTCGACCGAGCTGTGCGAGATATCACGCTCGTGCCACAAGGCGACATTCTCCATCGCAGGGATGGCGGCGCTGCGCACCATGCGCGCAAGGCCGGTCAGGTTCTCGGTCAGCACCGGGTTGCGCTTGTGCGGCATGGCCGACGAGCCCTTCTGGCCGGGCGAGAAATAGTCCTCGGCCTCGAGTACCTCGGTACGCTGCAGATGGCGGATTTCGGTCGCCAGCCGCTCGATCGACGAGGCGATCACGCCGAGCGTCGCGAAATACATCGCATGCCGGTCGCGCGGGATGACCTGAGTGGAAACGGGCTCGAGCGCCAGGCCGAGCTTCTTGGCGACATGCGCCTCGACGCGCGGGTCGATATTGGCGAAGGTGCCGATCGCCCCCGAAATCGCGCAGGTGGCAATTTCGGCCCGTGCCGCCTTGAGGCGGGCGCGGCAGCGGTCGAATTCGGCATAGGCCTGGGCGAGCTTGAGGCCGAAGGTGGTCGGCTCGCCATGGATACCGTGGCTGCGACCGATGGTCGGCGTGTACTTGTGCTCCATCGCGCGACGCTCGATCGCCTCGAGCAGCGCGTTCAGGTCTTCCATCAGGATGTCGCTCGCGCGCGCGAGCTGCACCGCCAGGCAGGTGTCCAGCACGTCCGAGCTGGTCATGCCCTGATGCAAGAAGCGCGCCTCGTCGCCGACCTGCTCCGCCACCCAGGTGAGGAACGCGATCACGTCGTGCTTGGTCACCGCCTCGATCGCGTCGATCGCGGCAACGTCGATGACAGGGTTGGTCGCCCACCAGGCCCAGAGCGCCTTGGCGGCGGACCGGGGCACCACGCCGAGCTCGGCCAGCGCGTCGGTGGCATGCGCCTCGATCTCGAACCAGATGCGGAACTTCGCCTCCGGCTCCCAGATGGCGGTCATTTGCGGGCGGGCATAACGGGGGACCATAGGGCGTCCTTGTATCAGAAGGCGGCGTGAAACGGGCCTGAACCGTCCCGTCGGAATGTGCCCGCGCAGCTAGCAGCATGTGGCCGAGCGTTCAACCGGCACCGGCAGGGTGTCCGTCCGTGCGTCAGTCCAAGTCAAATGCGGAATGGTTAATTGCAAAATGAAGTAAAATTAACAATTGATACCAATCTGTCCAGTTTCGGGATTTGTCAACCATGTTGTCCGGCTTCCGAATCGGCATGCAGTAAAGTAAAAATTCTCCACCGGCCTAGAAGGGGCTAGGTTCAGAACATTAGTTAACGGAGAATGGTAATGCGCGTTCTTGACAAGAATGAAGTTTCGGAAGTCTCGGGTGGAACCCTGTGCCTGGTCGCTGGCGTGCTCGGCGGTCTGTTCAGCCTGCTGCGCAAGCCCGCCGTTTACTGCAAGCCCGCTCCGGTTTGCGCTCCGAAGCCGAAGCACGGCTGCTGATCTGACCTGACGTCAGACACGGTGACAAAAGGGCGTGGCCGGATGGCCGCGCCCTTTTTCGTGCGTGTCCGCCAGAGCCATACTTAACGTGGAATTAGGACTGATCATCTAACGCAATCTGCCGGAACCCGCCGGGCAATCGCCCCGGAACCATGGATTGCGCATGACTCTCTTCAGGCCCGAAGTACTGGAAGCCAAAAGGCTGCAGCGATACGGTCGCACCGTCCCGCTCTATTCGGGCGCGACGCTCCCGATCACGCTGGTGCTGCTGTTCGGCGTCATCGTCGTCAGCGTGTGGCTGGTCACCGGCAGCTTCGCGCGCACCCAGTTGGTCGAGGGCTGGATCGTCCCCAACGGGCCGATGGCCAATATCCAGCCGATGCAGCCGGGCCAGATCACCTCGATCGCGGTCAAGGAAGGCCGCATGGTCCGCGCCGGGCAGCAGCTAGCGACGCTCAGCCTGCAAAGCGCCAACAATGCCAGCGCCGATCCCGCTGCCCAGTCGCTCGACATATTGGCGCGCCAGGGCAGCGAGATCGCCAATCAGGTCGGCCTGGCTCGTGCCAGCGCCCGCGAGGACGCGAGTCGCCTGTCGGCGACGGTGCAGGCCAGCGCGGCGCGGCTGGACACGATTGCGGAGCAGATCGCGATCCAGCGGCAGAAGGTCGATTCGGCGCGCAAGAGCTTCGCCATCATCACCCGCGCCGAGCGCGAAAAGGCAATCAACCGCATCGATTACGAGAACCAGCGCCGGGCCCTGCTTGCAGAAGAAGCGGAATTGCAGCGACTGGTCGCCGAACAGGCCAGCCTGCGTGCCGAGAATCAGCAGGCGAGCGCCGACCTTCGTCAGATCCCGATCCGGCTCGAAGAGCGGCTGGCCGAGCTGCGCGGCACCGGCATCGAGATCGAGAAACAGCGACTTTCCATCGGGCAGGGCAGCTCCGCCGTGCTCACCGCCCCGTTCGATGGCGTGGTCGGCGTGGTCCAGGCGAAGGTCGGGCAGACGATCGCACCCGGACAGCCGGTAATGCAGATTCTGGGTGCGAACACCCGGCTCGAGGCAGAGGTCTATGCCCCCACCCGTGCGATCGGCTTTGCCAGCGTGGGGCAGGAGGTGCGGCTGATGTACGATGCCTTTCCCTATGAACAGTACGGCACGTTCAAGGGCATCATCACCGAGATCTCGCGCAGCGCCATCGCGCCGCAGGATGTCACCGCGCCGATCAAGCCCGAAAGCGCGACCTATCGCGTCCGCATCCGGCTCGACGATCAGGCGGTGATGGCGTTCGGCAAGGCCTATCCGGTGCAGCCGGGCATGACGCTCAAGGCCAATATCATCCTGGAACGGCAGAGCTTCCTCAGCTGGCTGCTCGAGCCGGTCAACGCGATCCGGAAGCGGCTATGAGCGATCTGCAGATTGCGCGCGGCGCAGAAGAACCGCCTGTTCAGACATCAGAGCCGGAAGCGCCCCAGGCGGCGCAGCCCAGCGCGGCTGCCGCTGCCGTCGCCGCGTTCGGCACCGGGCTCAACCTGCTCAACTTTACCGGCAGGCGCGCGCTGCCGCTGATCCGCCAGTCGGAAGCGGCCGAATGCGGCCTGGCGTGCCTTGCCATGGTCGCGGGCTATCACGGCCAGCGCATCGGCCTTGCCAAGCTGCGCCAGCGCTTCCCCATCTCGCTGCGCGGCATGACGCTGGCGCAGCTGATGCAGGTGTCGGACGAACTCGGCCTGCACAGCCGCCCTTTGCGCGGCGAGATCGAGGAAATGCCAGAGGTGCGGCTGCCCGCCGTGCTGCACTGGGATCTCAACCATTTCGTGGTGCTGAAAGCGATCCGCCGCCGCTTTTCGGGCACGCGCTACATCATCCACGATCCTGCGCGCGGCGTGATGGAAATCGGCGAAGCGGAACTTTCCAAGCACTGGACCGGCGTGGTGCTGGAACTCTATCCCACCCAGGCGCTGAAGCAGATGGGCAAGCCGGTGCGGCTGCGCCTGTCGCAGCTTGGGCTCAATATCGGCGGGCTGAGCAGTTCGATGCTGCAGGCGATCGGCCTTTCGCTGCTGCTGCAACTGATCGCCTTTGCCGCACCGTTCTTCCTGCAGCTGTCGATCGACAAGGCGGTACCCGCCTTCGATACCAGCT
>CAXRCQ010000528.1:0-2353 GCA_964228845.1 Blastomonas sp. | reverse complement strand
GGGGCCGACGATCGCGCGCTTCCGTCGGCCCCGCGCAACATATCTGCGACGGCTCCGCAAGGAGCCTGGGAGCCTGCATGTTCTTTGACGATTGGAATTCGGTCCTGCGCGTACTGGTGCTCGGGATCAGCGCCTATGTCTCGCTGGTCCTGCTGTTGCGTTTGAGCGGCAAGCGCACGCTGGCGAAGATGAACGCGTTCGATCTGGTGGTCACGGTCGCGCTGGGTTCTTCGCTCGCGACTATTATCCTGAGCAAGGACACTGCATTGGCGCAGGGCGTCGCGGCCTTTCTCGTTCTGGGGCTCGCGCAATATTTGATAGCCGCACTGTCGGTACGGTTCCGCGCCGTCGAGGCGGTCGTCAAGGCCGATGCGCGCTGCCTGCTGATCGACGGCGAGCTGCTGGAGCAGGCGATGAAGCAGGAGCGGGTAACGCGCGAGGAAGTGCTCTCGGCAATCCGCAGTTCCGGCTATGGCGATCTGGGCGCGATCGCGGCAGTGGTTCTGGAAACCGATGGCAGCTTCAGCGTCATCCCGCGCAGCCATGCCGGGACGCGGGACGCCCTGCCGTCACCGGACTGATCAGCAATGCGGACCGGTTTTCTTGCCCGCCCCCTTGCCGCGCCGGTCGGTCATCGCGTGACAGGCCTTGGCGCAGTCGCTGTCCTTCTTCGGCAGGCCGTCGTCCTTGTCGGGAATGACGATGACGGTGGTGCCGCCATTGCAGTTGCTCATCTCGATCACGCGTCCGCTTGCCCGTGCGAGCGGCGCGTTGACCATCGCCAAAGCGACCAGCAGGGCGCACAGGGCCGGAGCACTGCCAGGTTGCCGCAGCGCATTCATGGCTGCACCCGCGAGAGGTCAGCCTCATCCTCGACCAGGATGCGCAGCGCGGCGCCATCCATGTCTTCATACTGACCGCCCTTTACCGACCAGAAGAACGCAGCCAGCCCCAGCAGGCCCAACGAAAGCGCGATAGGGATCAGCAGCAACAGGCCGTTCATTTCAGGGCTCCCTTCAGGCGAAGCGCATTGCCGACGACGATCAGCGACGATCCCGACATCGCGATGGCGGCGACGAGCGGCGTGACCAGCCCGGCAAAGGCAAGCGGCACCGCGATCGCATTATATCCGATCGCCAGGGCGAAATTCTGCCGGACGACCGCCTGGGTCCGGCGCGCCATGCGGATGGTATCGACCACGGGCATGAGCCGGTCGCCCATGAAGATGCAGTCCGAGGCGTTCTTGCCGACATCGCTGGCGGATCCTGGGGCCATCGAGGCGTGTCCGGCGGCAAGCGCGGGACCGTCGTTGAGGCCGTCGCCGATCATCAGCACCCTGTGCCCTGCACCGCTGCTGCGCGCTATGGCGGCGAGCTTGTCCTGCGGGCTGAGCCCGGTCATCGCGGTGAGGCCCAGCGTGCGCGCGACCGGGGCGACGGCCTCGATGCGGTCGCCCGAGAGGATCATGGCATCGACCCCTTCCGCCCTCAGCGCGGCGATGGCCTCGAGGGCGTCTGGACGCAGCGCATCGGCAAAGCGGACCAGCGCGACCGGCTGGCCATCGATGCTGAGCTCGCTCGCCAGTTCGCTGCCCGCTTCGTGACCTTGTGGTCTGCCAAGCGTTACAGGCTGGCCCTGCCACAGCGCGGCAACACCAAAGCCGGGCGTTTCCTTGACCTCGTCGATCGCGGCGGCGTGCACGCCGTGCGCGGTGAGGTCGCGGGTAAGCGCAGCGCTCAAGGGGTGGCGGCTCATCTGCGCCAGCGCCAGCAACAGGGGGTGATGCTCGGACGGGATCTCGGCCAGATTGCCCGCAACCGGGCGGCCCAAGGTGAGCGTGCCGGTCTTGTCGATCAGCGCGCGGTCGATCTCGGCCATGCGCTCGAGCGCCGAACCGTCCTTTATCAGCACCCCGCGCTTCATCAGCGCGCCTGCTGCGACGATCTGCGCGGCGGGCACGGCAAGGCCCAGCGCGCAGGGGCAGGTGATGATAAGCACCGCAACCGCGATCAGCAGCGCCTCGTGCCAGCCGGAACCTGCCAACATCCACCCGGCAAAGGCGGTTAGCGCCAGGCCATGGACGGCAGGGGCATAGAGCCGCGCGGCGCGATCGGCGATGCGGACATAGCGCGACTTGCCCTGCGAGGCCTCGCCCATCAGCCGCGCGATATCGGCGATCGCGGTATCGGTGCCCGCTGCGGTGACGCGGACGCGCACCGGCGCGTCGATGTTGAGCGTCCCTGCATGCACGGCATCGTCGAGCGCCGCATCCTGCGGTGCGCTTTCGCCGGTGAGCAGCGAGAGGTCGATCCGGGTGCTGCCCTGCACGATCACGCCATCGGCGGCGAGGCGC
>CAXRCQ010000527.1:0-3834 GCA_964228845.1 Blastomonas sp. | reverse complement strand
GCGACGATCGAGGCGGCGCGGGCGGGTGAGGCAGGCCGTGGCTTCACCGTTGTCGCGCATGAAGTGAAGCAGCTTGCCGGCCAGACACGTGGCGCCATCCAGTCGGTCGATCAGACCGTGCAGGGCATCCGCGCGCGGATGGACCTGACCCAGATGACGATCGATTCGATTGCCGACCAGATCGATCTGGTCACCGAGGGTGCTGCGCATATCGCCGGGGTCATCGCCGATCAGGGCCAGGCCACCAGCGATATTCACGCGAGCAGCCTCCAGGTTTCCTGCGATGCTCATGCGATGGTGGAAACGGC
This sequence comes from Blastomonas sp., assembly GCA_964228845.1. Taxonomy (GTDB): domain Bacteria; phylum Pseudomonadota; class Alphaproteobacteria; order Sphingomonadales; family Sphingomonadaceae; genus Blastomonas. The sequence goes on along the minus strand of CAXRCQ010000527.1, from coordinate 3,526 downwards.
ACACGCGGTGCACCGCAATGCCCAGTCCGTCAAATCGGTTTCGGACGACATGCGGCATGTCACCTCGCAACTGGAAGAACAGGCCTTGTCGCTGCGCCGTGCCAGCATGGCCTTTCTGGACGAACTCAAGGCGGGCTGACCCGTTCTCCATCGCATCTGTCATCGACCGCTGGGCTTATCGGCTGCGCCGCGCTAGACCTGATCCGGACGAACAGGCGGTTTCAGCGCATGTTCATCGGCGGGACGCCAACAGTCCCGTTTTTGGATCGAGCCTTCAGCCATGGAACCCGGCCGCGCATGCAGCACATAATCCTGACCTGGCAACATGGTATGACCTGGCTGGCTGCGCGGCTATTGGCCCTTTGCGCCGTCGCGATGCTGGCGATCCAGCCTGCCGCGGCGCAATCGATCCTGCGCGATGCCGAAACCGAGGCGTTGCTCGCCGACATGTCGCGCGACCTGATCCTCGCAGCCGGGCTGCTGCCTTCCAATGTCAATGTCGTCGTGATCAACGACCGCAGCATCAACGCGTTCGTGGCAGGGACGCAGGACGTGTATATCCATAGCGGGCTGATCGAGGCGGCGGACAATGCCAACGAGGTCCAGGGCGTCATCGCGCACGAGCTGGGGCATATCGCACTCGGTCATTCGATCACCCGCTCCGAAAACGCCTCCAAGGCCGGCAACATCACCATTTTGTCGCTGCTGCTCGGATTGGCTGCAGTCGCGGCCGGCACGGGCGAAGCAGGCCTGGGCATCATCGGCGCCGGTCAGCAGGCCGCGCTGGGCAAGTTCCTGGCGCATACGCGCGGCGAGGAATCCGGTGCCGATGTCGCCGGTGCCAAATATCTCTCCCAGGCCGGGCTCACCGGCAAGGGTTCGATCAACTTCTTCAAGAAGCTGCAGAATCTCGAGTTCCGCCTCGCGATCCCGCAGGAGGACAGCTACAACCGTTCGCACCCGCTATCGGGCGAGCGGATCACGCTGCTGCAGGAAATCTACGAGAACGACCCGGCCTATGACAATCCGCTCGACCCGGCGCTTGAGGCGCGGTTCCAGCGGGTCAAGGCCAAGCTGGTCGGCTATGTGGCGGAACCGACCGAGACGCTGCGCGATTATCCGGAAAGCGACCAGAGCGTTCCCGGCCGCTATGCGCGCGCCTATGCCTGGCACAAGAGCGCCTATCCCGAAAAGGCACTGGCCGAAGTCCGCTCACTGCTCGCCGATTCGCCTGACGATCCCTATTTCCTGGAAATCTACGGACAGATCCTGCTCGAATCGGGTCGACCGCAAGAGGCGATCGCGCCGCTGCAAAAGGCGGTGGCCAGTACCAATGCCCAGTCGCTGATCGCCGGCGTCTATGGTCATGCGCTGATCGCCAGCGAGGATCCCGCAAACCTGCCAGAGGCCGAGCGCGTGCTCAAGGCGGCGGTGGCGCGTGATGCGGCCAATCCGTTCGCCTGGTATCAGCTCGGCGTCGTCTATGCCAATCGCGGCGACACCGCGCGCGCCGCGCTCGCCAGCGCCGAACGCTATGTGCTGCAGGGCAACGCACCGCTGGCGCTGCAGAGCGCGGAACGGGCGATGACCAGCCTGCCCCAGGGCAGCGCCGACTGGATCCGGGCGCAGGATATCGCCATCCTTGCCCGCGACGCGGTTGAACGCCAGCGCCGCCGCCGTTAAGTCGCATCGACAAACTGGATATCACCAACCAAAGGCCCGCCATGACATCGCAATCCTCTTCCTCTGGCGAGGCCCGTTCAGGGAAACTGCTTTTTATGGGCGCTGCCGCATTTCTCACCATCGCCGCCGGTGTCGGCACGCTCCTGTGGCAGAGCGGGGCGACCGTGACCTCGGGTGGCACGGCAGCGCAGGATGCCGACAAGGCGGCAGCCGCAGCCGGTTTCGACACCAAGGACAAGGCCGCGATCGAGGCAATCGTACGCGCCTATATCCTCGAAAATCCCGAGATCATCCCCGAAGCGGTCGAACAGCTGCGCGGCAAGCAGGCCGCCAGGCGCATCGCAGCAGTCCGCAGCGAGGTCGAAACGCCCTATGCCAGCGCCTTTGCCGGCAACCCTGATGGCGATGTGGTGCTGGTCGAATATTCGGACTTCGCCTGCGGCTTCTGCCGCCAGAGCGTGGCCGATGTCGCGCGGCTGGTGAACGAGGACAAGAATCTCAAGATCGTGTTCCACGAGCTTCCCATCCTGTCCGACGAGAGCCGCGTCGCGGCCGCCTGGGGCATGGCCGCCGCGCAGCAGGGCAAATATTATCCGTTCTACAAGGCGATGTTCGCCGCCGGTCGCCCCAGCCAGACGACGATCGAACAGGCCGCCAAGACCGCCGGGCTCGACATGACCGCCGCGCGTGCCTTTGTCGCCAGCAAGCAGGCCGAGCAGGTGCTCGACGACAATATCCGCATTGCCCAGCAGCTGGAGTTCAGCGGCACCCCGAGCTGGGTCGTCGGCAACCGGGTGCTCAACGGCGCGGTCGGATATGACGAGCTCAAAGCCGCCATCGCCGATGCGCGTTCGGTCAAGAAGCCGGTCGGCTGAGCCATGCCCGGGGCCGCGCGCGCATGGGCGGCTCTGGCGCTGCTGGCCAGTGTCGCCTCGCTGCCCGGCAGCATCGAGGCAAAGCCTTTGTCGACTGCCGAGATGTCGCTGGCACAGCTGCGCGCATCGGACGTTCGCGTCCTGAGCGTCGGCTTCGCGCTGGCCACCGCCAACGCGCCCTTCTGCCGCAATGTCGAGAATTCCGCCGGGCTGACACTGCACCATATCGGACAATATCCTGATGCCGCTGCCGCGCGCGCGACCTTCGGCTTTGCCAGCGACTATGCGGTGCTGGCGCTGGTGCCAGATGGCCCTGCCGCGCAAGCCGGCCTGCGTACCGATGACGCCATCGTCAGCCTCGACGGCGCGCCGCTCAACGCCTCTGCCGAACAATGGGCTGCGCTAGATCAGGTCCCCGCCTATCGCCCTATCGCCTGGGCCGATGCACGGATGCGCACCGCGCTCGACAGCGGACCGGTGGAACTCGGCATCCTGCGAGGGGGCAGGCCGCAGACGGTCACGATCACGGGCACGCGCGCCTGCCGCTCCCGGTTCGAACTTCGCCCCAGCGATGCCTATGGCGCGTCAGCCGATGGCGACATTGTCGGCATCACCGTGCCGATGCTGGCGTTCATGGTCGATGACGACGAGCTGGCCGCCATTCTGGCGCACGAGCTGTCGCATAATCTGCTCGAACACCGCCGACGCCTGAACGAGGCGGGTGTGCAGCGGGGTTTGATGCAGCAGCTTGGTCGCAACGCACGGTTGACGCTCGCGACCGAGATCGAGGCTGACCGGCTGTCGATCTGGCTGATGGCCAATGCCGGCTATGATCCGCGCGGCGCGATACGCTTCTGGACCCGCTATGGCAAACAGCGCGGCAAGGGCATCTTTTCCGCACCCACCCATTATCGCTGGAAGAAGCGGGTTGGGCTGTTTGAAGAGGAAATCGGCAAGCTCCAGGCCGC
>CAXRCQ010000526.1:0-6363 GCA_964228845.1 Blastomonas sp. | reverse complement strand
GAACGATCCGCGTGTTCCTGCGAGCGAGGCCGATCAGATCATCGAGGCGGTGCGCTCGCAGGGCGGAACTGCCTGGCATCTGCTCGCGCGCAACGAGGGGCATGGCTTCCGGCGCAAGGAAAATGCCGATTTCCTGTTCTGGGCGACCCTCGCCTTCTGGCAGCAGCACCTTCTGGGCGACGAGCCCGGCGCTGCCGACTGACGTCTTTTCGCAAAGGAATATCGCATGGTCGCCTCCGTCTTCGATCTGTTCAAGATCGGCATCGGTCCTTCGAGCTCGCATACCATGGGCCCGATGGTCGCCGCAGGACGCTTTGTGGCGCGTCTGGAGGGCGCAGGGCTGATCGCACGCGTCGCGCGCGTGGAAACGCGGCTTTACGGATCGCTCGCGCTCACCGGCAAGGGGCATGCGAGCGACCGCGCGATCCTGCTCGGGCTGGCGGGCGAGGAACCGGTCAGTTGCGACCCCGATGCCGCCGAACGGCTGATCGCGACCATTCGCGAAACCGGCGAAATCCTGCTCGCGCGGCATCATCGCATCGCCTTTGACGAGGCTGCGGACCTGCTGTTCCTCCAGCGCGAACGGCGGGAATTTCACAGCAACGCGATGACCTTCACCGCCTTTGCCGCTGATGGAGCCGAGCTGGACCGGCGTGCCTATTATTCGGTCGGCGGCGGCGCGGTCATCGACGAGGGCGAGACCGGCGGCAACGCGCCGGGCGGCGGCGGATTGTGGGACGTGCCGCATGTGTTCCGCTCGGGCGCCGAACTGCTTGCCATCGCGGCGGAGACGGGCCTTTCGATTGCCGAGATTATGCGCGCCAACGAACTGGCCGCGCGCAGCCCTGAAGCGCTTTCCGAAGGCCTGGCGGAGATCGCTGCGGCCATGTCCGGGTGCATAGATCGCGGTATCCGCACCGGCGGCATCCTGCCCGGCGGCCTCAAGGTGAAGCGCCGCGCACCGCTCGTGATGGCGCATCTGATGGAGCGGCAGGAGCGGATGCTTTCCGATCCGCTGACCGTGATCGACTGGGTCAACCTCTGGGCGCTGGCGGTGAACGAGGAAAACGCCGCGGGCGGCAAGGTCGTCACCGCCCCGACCAACGGCGCGGCGGGGATTATCCCCTCGGTGCTGCGCTTCTACGACCGCTTCGCGCCGGGCGCGGACCAGGCGGGCGTCGAGCGTTTCCTGCTCACCGCCGCCGCGATCGGATCGCTGTTCAAGGAAAACGCCTCGATCTCGGGCGCAGAAGTCGGCTGCCAGGGCGAGGTCGGCGTCGCCTGCTCGATGGCCGCAGCCGGGCTCGTCGCCGCCTGGGGCGGATCGCCGATGCAGGTCGAGAATGCCGCCGAGATCGGCATGGAGCACAATCTGGGGCTGACCTGCGATCCGGTCGCGGGGCTGGTGCAGGTGCCGTGCATTGAGCGCAACGCGGTCGGCGCAGTCAAGGCGTTCGAGGCGGCACGGCTCGCGATGATGGGCGATGGCACGCACCGCGTCAGCCTGGACGAGGTGATCGAGACGATGCGCCGCACCGGGCTCGACATGAACGAGCGCTACAAGGAAACCTCGCAGGGCGGCCTTGCGGTCAACGTCGTCGAGTGCTGAGCCGCTCGGCGCGTGCCTTTTCCCGCGCGGCTTCGCGCAACGCCATCGCGCGGTCCCACCAGGGATGGCCGGCATGGGTTTCGGCGACCGTGCGGACGCTGCGGTCGCCCAGATAGATCGCGAGGCCTCCGGTCCGGTCGAGCAACGCCCTGTCCGCCTTGAACCAGCGCGGACGACAACTGCGCGGCAGCCAGCGCCCGGCGATGACGATATCGACCCGGCGACAGGCAGCGGCAAGGTCGCGTTCGGGCACGCGATCGCGACCGCGCCCGATCAGCACCGTTCGGCCTCGCGCGATCAGGCTGCAGAAATCGGCGTTGCACCGGGCACCCGGCCAGTCTTCCATCGCGATCGGCTCGCCCTGAAAGGCCGCGCTTTCGCTGAGGCTCTGCAGTGCATAGTCACCGGCCTCGCGGCGCAGCAGCACCAGCCCGCCACCGGGCGCGTTGACGGCAACATGCTGGCCATCGCCGGTCACGAGCAGATCAGGCGCGGGCTGGAGCGCGGCGAGCAGGCTGGCGACGGCCACCGGCACCAGCCCCAGCCAGCGCCAGCGCGTCCGCCACAGGAACAGCCACAGTCCGCCGATCACGAACAGCGCAAACACATGCCAACCGGCCCGCGGGAAAAGCGCCACCGCGCCTGGCGCTTCGGCCACCATATGCGCCAGATCGATCAGTGCCTCGATCGCGACGCCGCACAGCCACCAGAACGGCGCGCCGAGCACGAAAATGTCGAGCAGCAGCGCCAGCGCCTCGACCGGCATGATGACGAAGGTGGTGAGCGGGATCGCGACCATGTTGGCGAGCGCGCCATAGAGACCGGCCTTGCCGAAATGCTGCAGCGCAATCGGCATCAGCGTGAATTCGATCAGCAGCCCGGTGAAGAAGGTCATCGCCAGAAACCGCGCAGCCTTGCCCCGCCAACCGTAATCCGCCGCCGCCCAGCGCCGCATTGCGGGATGATCGTGCAGCGCGACGATCGCGGTGACGGCGGCAAAGCTCAGCTGAAAGCTCGGCCCCATCAGCGCCTCGGGCCAGATCAGCAGCACCAGGAATGCGCCTGCCGCGATCAACCGGGGCGAGATGGGATCGCGCCCGAGCGCGAGCGCCAGCAGCACCAGCAAGGCCGCCGCGCATGAGCGAATCGTCGGCACCTCCGCCCCGGTCAGCAGCGTGTAGCCGATCCCGGCAAGCGCACCTGCCGCTGCACCCACGAGCGGCAGTCGCCAGGCGCGCGCCAGTGGCGGGAACAGCGCCAGCAGTCGGACCGTGATCAGCCAGACCGCGCCGATCAGCGCGGTCACGTGCAACCCGCTGATCGAGAGCAGATGCGCCAGCCCGCTCGACCGCATCGCCTCGGCATCGGCCTCGCTGATCGCACCTCGGTCGCCCGTCGCCAATGTGGCAGCGATGCCCCCTGCCCCGCCCGGCACTTGGGCCTGGATATGCGCCGAGAGCCGGGCGCGCAGCGAATCGAGCGCCCCCGTCGCATCACCGGGCTTCATCAGCTGCGGCTTGTCCAGCAGGCTGCCAGTCGCGCCGAGCCGATCGAACCAGGCGCGCTGGGCAAAGCTGTAGCCGCCGGGCAACGCGGCCTGGGCGGGCGGCATCAGCCGCGCCCGGCCGGTGACGATCGCGCCGGGCTGCAGCGCGGAACTGTCCAGCTTCAGGTCGAGATTGACCCGCACCCGTTCCGGCAGGCCCAGCGAGGGTGCGGGGCGGATCACCAGCCTTACCATTTGACGCGCCGGAATCGTCTCGCGCGCCTCGATCCGTCCGGTCAGCGTGCCGAACCATGGGGCACCCAGCGGATCGGCTGCGACACGCTCGGCGCGCCAGGCCATGCTCGCGCATCCTGCCGCCACCATCAGCAGGCCAAGGAAGACGCAACGCATGCCCAGTTCCATCGCGGTCCATGACCGGCACAAGGCGAGCAGCATCAAGGCCCCGCCCAGGCTCAGGGCGATGATTGCAACCGGCCATGCGTCACCCGGCAGCGCGAACCAGGCCGCGATCCCTGCGCCGAACGCGACGACCATCCATAGCGGCAGTTGCTCGCGCTCTGCGAGCAGCCATCTCCCCATGGCCGCGACGGAAGGCGGGGCCATTGAAAACCGGCGCAAACTGGCCATTTGTCGCTGCCAGAAAGCCGTGCTAGAGGCGGTCGAAATTGCCATCATCGGCGAGTTTGAAAGGAAAGTATAAGTGAGTGCAAGCGGCGAAAAATCGGATCTTCCGGCGGGCACGCCCAGCGGACAGGTCGTGACCCGGTTCGCCCCCTCACCCACCGGATTCCTGCATATCGGCGGTGCGCGCACCGCGATGTTCAACTGGCTGTTCGCCCGGCACCATGGCGGCAAGGCGCTGCTGCGGATCGAGGATACCGACAAGGCGCGCTCGACCCCGGAAGCGATCGATGCGATCTTTGCCGGGCTCGAGTGGCTGGGCCTCGACTGGGACGACACACCGGTGTTCCAGAGCGAGCGCGCCGCGCGCCATGCCGAGGTCGCGCACCAGCTGCTCGAGGCGGGCAAGGCGTACAAGTGCTTCGCCACCGCCGAGGAGCTGGAAGCGATGCGCGCCGAACAGCGCGAGAAGAAGCTGCCGATGCGCTATGACGGCCGCTGGCGCGACCGCGATCCGGGGGAAGCACCGGCGGACGCGCCCTATGTCGTGCGGCTCAAGGCTCCGCAATCGGGCAAGATGACGATCGCCGACCAGGTCCAGGGTAACGTCACCGTGGATGCGCGCGAACTTGACGATTATGTCCTGCTGCGCTCCGATGGCACCCCCACCTATATGCTCGCGGTGGTCGTCGACGACCACGACATGGGCGTGACGCACATCAACCGCGGCGACGACCATCTCAACAACGCCTTTCGCCAGCTCGCGCTGATCCAGGCGATGGAATGGCCCGAGCCCGTGTACGCGCACATCCCGCTCATCCATGGCAATGACGGAGCCAAGCTTTCCAAGCGCCATGGCGCGCTGGGCGTGGAAGCCTATCGCGACGACATGGGTGTCGTCTCCGACGCCATGTTCAACTATCTGCTGCGGCTCGGCTGGGGCTATGGCGACCGCGAGAAGATTTCGCGCGCCGAGGCGGTCGAGCTGTTCTCGCTCGCCAATGTCGGCAAGTCGCCCTCGCGCTTCGATGCCAAGAAGCTGATCAACCTCAACGGCCAGTATCTGCGCGAGATGGACGATGTCGCGCTCGCCGCGCTGGTCGCACCGCGCGTCGCGGCGCTGATGCCCAATTTCGATCCTGCCAGCGGCATCGAACTGCTGGGCCGCGCGATGCCGGTGATGAAGCTGCGCGCGCGCGACCTGAACGAACTGGCCGATGGGGCGCAGTTTCTCTTCAAGAATCGCCCGTTAAGCATGGACGAGAAAGCAAAATCCCTGCTAGACGAGGCCGGGGTCGCGGTTTTGCAGACAGTATCACCGGTTCTGGCCGAGGCAGCGCCATGGACCGCCGCCGCTTTGGAAGAAAAAGTTACCCAGTTTGCCGAGGCACAGGGGCACGGCCTTGGCACTTATGCCCAGCCGCTGCGCGCCGCCCTGACCGGACAGGCGCGCTCGCCGGGCATTTTCGATGTGCTCGAACTGCTGGGACGCGAGGAATCGCTCGCCCGGATCAACGATATCACGCCCGTGGCTGCTTGAGGCCGCGCGCGCACCGTCACTACGTTTGGAGGAGAAGAACCGTGTCAGACAGCGCATCACTGAAGATCGGCGACAAGGAAAGCGGCTATGCGATCCGCTCCGGCTCGATCGGCCCGGACGTCATCGACATCCGCAAGCTCTACGCCGAAACCGGCTGCTTCACCTATGACCCCGGCTTCACCTCGACCGCCAGCTGCGACAGCGCGCTGACCTATATCGACGGCGACGAGGGCGTGCTGCTCCATCGCGGCTATCCGATCGGCGAGTTGGCCGAGGATTCGAGCTTCATGGAAGTCTCGTACCTGCTGCTCAACGGCGAACTGCCGAGCAAGGACGAGCTCGACAGCTTCACCTACACCATCTCGCGCCACACCATGCTGCACGAGCAGCTGATGCAATTCTATCGCGGCTTCCGTCGTGACGCGCACCCGATGGCGATCATGTGCGGCGTGGTCGGCGCGCTCTCGGCCTTCTATCACGATTCGACTGACATCGCGGACCCCGATCACCGCCGCATCTCCAGCCACCGGCTGATCGCCAAGATGCCGACGATCGCGGCGGCGGCGTACAAATATTCGGTCGGCCAGCCCTTCGTCTATCCCGACAACTCGCTGTCCTATACCGGCAATTTCCTCAAGATGACCTTCGGCGTTCCGGCCGAGCCCTATGAGGTGAACCCGGTGGTCGAGCGTGCGCTCGATCGCATCTTCATCCTGCATGCCGACCATGAGCAGAACGCCTCGACCTCGACCGTGCGCCTGGCAGGCTCGTCGGGCGCCAATCCGTTCGCGTGCATCGCGGCGGGAATTGCCTGTCTGTGGGGTCCGGCGCATGGCGGCGCGAACGAGGCCGCGCTCAACATGCTGCGCGAGATCGGCACGCCCGACAAGATCCCGCACTATATCGAGCGCGCCAAGGACAAGAACGACCCGTTCCGCCTGATGGGCTTCGGTCACCGCGTCTACAAGAACTACGACCCGCGTGCGACCGTCATGCAGAAGACCGTCCGCGAAGTGTTCGATGCGCTGAAGGTCAACGATCCGCTGTTCGAAACCGCGCTGCGCCTGGAAGAGATCGCGCTGAACG
>CAXRCQ010000525.1:0-3492 GCA_964228845.1 Blastomonas sp. | reverse complement strand
GATTTTATCGCAACAGGGGATTTCGCGACGATGACGGCTCACAAGACGCTTTGGCAGGGAGTGTATCCCGCCGCTACCACCCAGTTCACCGAAAGCCTCGCGATCGATCATGACGCGACGCAAAAAGTGCAGTCGGCGCTGGTCGATGATGGCGGCGATGGGCTAATCATCCTAGGCACCTGCGGCGAGAACAATTCGCTCGAATCCGACGAGAAGCTCGCAGTGCTCAAGGGTGCGGTCGAGGCTGTCGGCGGCCGGGTGCCTCTGGTCGCAGGCGTCTCCGAATTCACCACCAAGCGGGCCGTCGAATACGCCAGGGCCGCCGAGGCGATCGGCATCGACGCGCTGATGCTGCTGCCGTGCATGGTCTATGTACCGCGCGTCGAAGAGCTCGAAGCGCATTTCCGCGCGGTGGCCGAGGCAACCAGCCTGCCGATCATGCTCTACAACAACCCGCCTGCCTATCGCGTCAATGTGGATTTCGACACGCTCGCCCGGCTCGAGAACGTGGCCAATATCGTCGCGATCAAGGAAAGCGCGCCCGATCCGCGCCGCTTCACCGACCTGATCAACCGCTTCGGCGATCGCTATACGGTGATGGCGGGGCTCGACGATGTCGCGCTCGAAGGGTTGATGCTCGGCGCATCGGGCTGGGTCTCGGGCCTGACCAGCGCCTTTCCGCGCGAATCGGTGGCGCTGGTCGCGGCGCAGCGGCGCGGCGACTATGCCGAGGCGCTGCGCATCTATCGCTGGTTCATGCCGCTGCTGCACCTTGATGCCGAACACGACCTGGTCCAGTCGATCAAGCTCGCCGAACAGATCATGGGGCGGGGGTCGGAACGCGTGCGCATGCCGCGCATGCCGCTGACCGGACAGCGCCGCGCCGACGTGATCGCCTGGGTCGAGCAATGCGCGGCGACGCGGCCCGTGCCCGATGTCGCGGCGGCTGCCTGATCGCGCATGAAGCACACCTTCTTCTGCATCGACGGCCATACGGCGGGCAATCCCGTCCGCCTGGTCGCAGGCGGCGCGCCGCTGGTGCGTGGATCCTCGATGGCCGAGCGGCGGATGGATTTCATCGAACGGTTCGACTGGATTCGCACCGGCCTGTGCTTCGAGCCGCGCGGGCATGACATGATGTCGGGCGGCTTCCTGTATCCCCCGACCCGGCCCGAGAACGATGTCGGCATATTGTTCATCGAGACCTCGGGCTGCCTGCCGATGTGCGGGCACGGTACGATCGGCCTGATTACCTTCGGGCTGGAACACGGATTGATCCAGCCGCGTGAGCCCGGCCTGCTCAAGGTCGAGGTGCCCGCAGGCGACATCGAGATCGCCTATGAACGCGATGGCGACAAGGTGGCCTGGGTCCGAATCCGCAACGTGCCCTCGTTCGTCGCAACCGAAGGCGTGGAGATCGACGTGCCGGGCCTCGGCCCGCTCAGCATCGACATTGCCTATGGAGGCAATTTCTACGCGATCGTCGAGCCGCAGGGGAACTACACGGGCCTGGACGATCTTGGCGCGGCGCGGCTGGTCGAGCACGCCCGGACGATCCGTGCGCTACTGCGCGAAAAGATCGAGCCGGTGCACCCGCTCGACGACCGGATCAGGGGTGTGAGCCATGTGCTCTGGGCCGACAAGCCGAAGGGCGAGGGCGCGGACGGGCGCAATGCGGTGTTCTATGGCGAGCGCGCGATCGATCGCTCGCCCTGCGGCACGGGCACCTCGGCACGGCTCGCGCATCTTGCGCACAAGGGACTGCTCGGGACAGGCGACCGCTTCGTGCACGAAAGCTATATCGGCAGCCGCTTCATCGGCCGGGTCGAGGACAGGATCCATCTGGGTGGCCATCCCGCGATCATTCCCTCGATCGAGGGTTCTGCCTTCGCGACAGGCTTCAATACCCTATGGATTGATGACAAAGACCCCTTTGGGGATGGCTTCACTGTGGTATGAGGGGCCGATGAGCATCGGCACGCGCAATTCTTCGGAGCTACTGGTCGACCAGGTTCGCGACCGCATTCTCAACGGCACTGTCGCGCCCGACCGCCCGATTCGCCAGGATGCGCTCGCGGCCGAAATGGGGGTGAGCAAGATCCCGCTGCGCGAGGCGCTGGCGCGGCTTGAGGAGGAGGGCTTGCTCGCTTCGCAGGCCAATCGCGGTTTCACCGTGCGTCCGCTCACCGCTGTCGAAGCTGAAGAGGTCTATGCGCTGCGGCTGAAGCTGGAGCCGGAGACCATTGCGCGCGCAGCACGTCTGGCGAGCGAGGCCGAGCAGCAAACGGCTGCCGATCTGCTCGACCGGCTCGACAGCCTGACCGATCTGCGCGGAGATGGCGTCGGTGCGTTCAACCGGGCATTCCATCTGGCGCTGCTCCGGCCTGCCGGACGCCCGGTCACCTTCACCATTCTCGAGCGGCTGCACGTGCTGTCGGATCGCTATGTCCGCAAGCATCTCGAGCCGCTGGGCCGCAACGAGCGCGCCACTGAAGAGCATCGCGGGATGCTGCAGGCCTGGCTGGCACGCGACGAACGCAAGATCGAAGCGCTGACCGTGGTCCATATCGGCAAGACGCTCGATGACCTCAGGCTGCAGCTCGATACGGACGATAACAAATCGCCGGGCTGAATGCGCCGTACGGACACGATAAGGGGGACGCGAGGGATGGGGATTCTGGGGCCGATCAAACCGATAGTGCAGGCGGCTGACGTGGCGGAGGGCAGCCGGTTGAAGCCGACACTGTCCTGGCCGCACCTGATTGCCCTGGGCGTCGGCGCGATCGTCGGCACGGGCATCTACACGCTGACCGGGGTGGGCGCCGAGCGCGCCGGGCCTGCTGTCATCCTGGCCTTCGCGATTGCGGGAGCGGTCTGTGCCTGTGCCGCGCTAGCCTATGCCGAGCTCGCGACGATGATCCCGACCGCCGGGTCGGCGTACACCTATACCTATTCGGTGGTGGGCGAGACTCTGGCCTGGGTGGTCGGGTGGAGCCTGATCCTCGAATATTCGCTAGCGTGCTCGACCGTTGCGGTCGGCTGGTCGGGCTATCTGGTCGGCTGGCTGCAATCCGCCGGGGTCGCCCTGCCCGAGATGCTGCTGTCGGGTCCGCATGCAGGCGGCATCATCAACCTGCCCGCGGTGATCGTGTCGCTCGCGATCGCGGGCATGCTGATGGCGGGCACGCGCGAGAGCGCGACGCTCAACATCATTCTCGTCATCATCAAACTCGCCGCGCTGACCGCGTTCGTCGCGCTGGCGCTGCCCGCGTTCGATTCGGCCAATTTCACCCCGTTCATGCCCTATGGCTTCGGCAGCACGGTGCAGGACGGCTCGACTCGCGGCGTGATGGCCGCCGCCGCGATCGTGTTCTTCGCCTTTTACGGCTTCGATGCGGTGGCGACCTCGGCCGAGGAGGCGCGCAATCCGGGGCGCGACCTCACTATCGGCATTGTCGGGTCGATGGCAGTGTGCACGCTGATCTACATGGC
>CAXRCQ010000524.1:0-4617 GCA_964228845.1 Blastomonas sp. | reverse complement strand
GCCCGAATGGCCGGTGGCGTTCTTCGCGATCGTCAGCATCGGCGCGATCGCGGTGCCGCTCAACGCCTGGTGGACGGGACAGGAACTGGCCTACGGCCTCAAGGACTCGGGCGCGAAGCTGCTGATCGCGGACGCGGAGCGGCTCGACCGGATCGCACCGCATCTGGGCGAGCTGGATGCGCTCGAAGCGATGCTGATCAGCCGCAGCCAAGGCGAACTGCAAGCCGGGGCGAGCGCGCTGGAGGAGGTGATCGGCGCACCGCCCGCCTATGCCGAGCTGGCCCCGGCCGAGCTGCCGCCGGTCGGCATCGCGCCCGATGATGCGGCGACGATCTTCTACACCTCGGGTACCACCGGCAATCCCAAGGGTGCGCTGGGCAGCCATCGCAACATGACGACCAACATCATCACCACTGCCTATGCCGGGGTGCGATCCTCGCTCCGCCGGGGCGAGGCGCCGCCCGCGCCCGAACCTGCGGTACTGCTCACCGTCATCCCGCTCTTCCACGTCACCGCGTGCAGCGCCGGGATGACCGGGGTGATGTTCGCCGGTTCGACTCTGGTGTTCATGCACAAATGGGATGCGACGCGCGCGCTGGAGATCATCGAGCGCGAGAAAGTGACGGCAACCGGCGGCGTGCCGACCATCGCCTGGCAGCTTATCGAACACCCCGACCGCGACAGATACGACCTCAGCTCGCTCAAGGCGATTTCCTATGGCGGCGCGCCATCGGCGCCCGAGCTGGTACGCAAGATCCGTGAGGTGTTCGGGGCATTGCCCGGCAATGGCTGGGGCATGACCGAAACGATGGCCACGGTGACCAGCCACACGGCGGAGGATTATCTCAACCGTCCCGACAGCTGCGGCCCCGCCGTGCCGGTGAGCGACCTCAAGATCATGGACGCCGATGGGCAGACCGAACTGCCGGTGGGGCAGGTGGGCGAGCTCTGGGCGCGCGGGCCACAGATCGTGAAGGGTTACTGGAACAAGCCCGAGGCGACTGCGGCCACATTCGTCGATGGCTGGGTACGCACCGGCGACCTGGCGCGGCTCGACGACGAGGGTTTCTGCTATATCGTCGATCGCGCCAAGGACATAATCATTCGCGGCGGCGAGAACATCTATTCGTCCGAGGTCGAGAACGTGCTCTACGACCATCCCGCCGTTACCGACGCGGCGCTGATCGGCCTGCCGCACCGCACGCTGGGCGAGGAACCGGCGGCGGTCGTGCATCTGGCCCCCGGCGCTCATGCGACCGAGGCCGAGCTTCAGGCCTGGGTGCGCGAGCGGCTGGCGGCTTTCAAGGTGCCGGTGCGGATCGTGTTCTGCAAGGAGACGCTGCCGCGCAATGCCAATGGCAAAATCCTCAAGAAGGACCTGGCCGGGCTGTTCGGTTGACCGATCCGGTCCGGGCCCCGCAATGGGGCCCGGACCCTCGATCAGGCGAAGACGCTGGCGAGCTGCTCGCTGCTCGCGCCTTCCCTGGTGCTGCGCAATTCGATGTACACGGCAGCAATGCCCGCCGCGCCAACGGCAGCGCTGACCGTGCTTACCAGCGCGTTGCTCAGGACCGAAAGGCTGGGGCTGATCAGCGAGATGATGCCGATCGGAATGCCGATGATGATGCTGAAAATGATGAACACGACGATCAGGCCCAGCAGCCGCAGCCGCGAACCCTTGGTCAGCGCCGAACTGCGGCTGAGCGAGCCGGCGACGTCCAGATTCTCGACCATCATCGCAGGGACGGCCACCATCCACATCAGATAGAGGATCACGCCCGGAACGATCAGCATCACCAGTCCGACGCTGATGCCGACCGCGACCACGATGCCCAGCCCGATCAGCGGCAACAGCTTGGCGATCGCCCGGCTGACGCATTCGCCGAAGTTCACAGGCCTGCCCGCAAGATCATTCGCCGAGGCGACGATCAGCGAGGCTTGCAGGATGATCGAGAGAAACAGGTAAAGGAAATAGCCGACGATCGAGCTCAGGATCGCCGTCGGGCCTCCCATCAATGCGCCCGGATCGGATAGCGAGGGCGCGACGAACATGCCGATGCCGAGTTGCGGCAGGCCGACAATCACCAGCGATAGCCCCAGAAACAGGGCGGCATTGCGGCCGATCACGCCGAAAGTGTTGGCGAACACGTTGGATATGCTGAACTCGGCAGGCTGGCTGGCCATATCAAATCTCCCGGTTGATTGTCCCAAGCGACCGAATCTTGTTTTGACTGCAGCCTATCATGCACGAGACTTCGGTCCAGTGCGGTTCGTCACCTGCAAATCGCCTTGCCCCGCTTCGTCGCATCTGCAATCACCCGGCTTGTGACTGCTGGCCCGGCCCTTTCTGCACCTCGGCGCGATGGCTTTGACGCGGCCTATGATCAGGTGCGTGGTGATGGCAGCATCCAGTTTACCCCCGATTTCGCCAGGCCCCCCGATCCGCCCCCCGAATGGTGGAGCGACTTCTTGCGCTGGCTGGGCAACGTGCTCGAGCCGATCGTCCAGGCGCTGGCTGCAGGCTGGCCGTGGCTGAGCAAGCTGCTGCTGGTCGCGCTGGTCGTCGGGGTGGCGGCTCTGCTCTGGGTGATCCTCGCGCCCTATATCGCCGATTGGCGCGAGCGCCGCGCGGGCGTGCAACCCGACTGGGTGCCGGATCAGGCGCAGGCGCGCGTCCTTCTCGAGGAAGCCGACCGGCTGGCGGCAGAGGGGCGGTTTGATGAAGCCGCGCATCTGCTGCTCTATCGGTCGATCGAGGATATTGCCGCAACGCGTCCCGATCTGCTGCGGCCATCGACGACAACGCGCGAGATCGGCGCGTTCGACGCGCTCTCGCAGCGCGCCCGCCAGGCGTTCGGCGTTATCGCAGGGCATGTCGAGGCGAGCTTCTTCGCGCGGCGTCCGCTCGATCGCAACGCCTGGGACAGCTCGCGCGAGGCCTATCGCGCCTTTGCACTGGACGGCGGCTGATGGCGGGCGAGGGGGCTCCCAACCCGTTTGCGCGCGGCACCGTTTTGCTGATGGTCGCCATCGGCTTTGCCGCCTTCGTGGCATTGCTCTATGCGATCGGTGCGGGCGGCGCGTTGCGCTCGGGCAATAACGGCCAGGCGCATGGCGCCTCGTCGAGCATCGTCGGCTATTCCGCCCTCGGGCAGCTGCTCGAAAGGACCGGGACGCCGGTGCGCTTTGGTCGCAGCCCGGTCGCGGCGCAGCAGCAGGACCTGATGATCCTGACGCCCGAGCTTTCAGCCGATCCCGAGGAGCTTGCCGCACTGGTCAACCAGCGCGCCTATACCGGGCCGACGATCATCATCCTGCCCAAGTGGCAGGTGACCCCGATGCAGGGCTTGAAATCGGGCTGGGTCCAGCTCGATTCGCCCTGGGTTGCGGTCCAGGCGCCGCAGGTGCTTTCGCAACTGATCACGGCGAAAACCCGTCTCGAAGGCGTCAGCGCGACCTTTGCGCGCTTTCCCTTTGTGCAGGCAGCAACCCCCGAGCAGAAAACGGCCATGCTGAAACAGGCGATCCGGTCGCGCGTCACGATCTCGGGCGACAAGCTGAAGACCGTGCTCACCGATCCCGAAACGGGCGCTGCCCGAGTGGCGGTGATCGACGATGGCGGCTGGTATCCCTCGCTCGATCCCGATGCGCCCGATGAGGCACCGCAAGGGCCCGGCATTCAGCAAGGCCGCTATCCGGTGGTCATCGTCGCCGATGCGGACCTGATGAACAATCTCGGCCTCGCCAATCGCAAGACCGCCGACCAGGCGCTGCGCATCATCGATGCGGCCTGGTCGGGTGGCGGCGAGGGCGTTGTGTTCGACCTCACCCAGAACGGCCTCGGGGCGTCCGAGAACCTGCTGTCGGTGGCATTCCGTCCACCCTTTGTCGGCGCAGTGGCCAGCCTGGTGCTGGCGGCAATCGCCTTTGCCTGGATGGCGTTCTTTCGCTTCGGCCCGCCGCTGACGGATGAAAGGCCCTTCGGCTTCGGCAAGACCGCGCTGGTCAAGGGAAGCGCGGCGCTGGTACGCAGGCTGGGGCGCGACCGGCTGGTGGCGCAGGCCTATGCCGATCTTTTCCGCGACCGGGCCGCGCGCGCGCTCGGGCTGCCACCCGCGCTCCCGCCCGATCGGGTCGATGCCCGGCTGGCGCAGGTTCCCGCCGACAGCGCTGGGACCGGTTACGAGACGCTCATTGCGAATTTGCGAAGTGCGCGCGACCGCCCCGCCATCTCGGCGGCAGCGCGTGCGCTCCATGCTTGGAAAAAGGAACGGATGCGATGAACCTGGCCGATATCAATGCTCTCGGGGATCGGATCCGCGCAGAAATGGCCAAGGCGATCATCGGTCAGGACGAGATCATCGACCATCTGCTGATTGCCTTGTTCTCGAACGGCCATGTGCTGCTCGAAGGACCGCCGGGGACCGCGAAGACCTTCATGGCGCAATGCTTCGCTGCCTGCCTTTCGCTCGACTTCGGGCGCATCCAGTTCACGCCCGATCTGATGCCCGGCGATATCATCGGCTCGAACCTGTTCAACTTCCAGACCAGCGAGTTCACGCTGACGCGCGGGCCGATCTTCACCGACCTGCTACTCGCCGACGAGATCAACCGCAC
>CAXRCQ010000523.1:0-7112 GCA_964228845.1 Blastomonas sp. | reverse complement strand
ACTTCACCGTCAAGACCGTCGAGCGTGGCCACGTCGCTGGTGTGATCGTGCAGCAGCTGGACGGTTCGATGCTCTTCGAACCGGCAACGGCATGAGCGTCGTCGGCTTTCCGGGCGGAAATCGGGGCGGTGACAGCTACCGCACCTACCGCATGACCAGCCGCGCACACGGTCCGGTCATCGTCCTCGCCACCCATCTGCCTGAAGCCATCGGCGTGCTGATGCGGTGGCGGGCCAAGCATGGGATCGGCGAGGTCGGTTTGTCTATCGAACCTGGCTGGGGCAAGTCCCTGACAAGCGTTGGCCGGACCCATGTCGAGGAAGCGCTCGCACGGTGCAAGGGACCGTGCGTGGCGCATCGCTACAGGGCAGACATCGGTTGGGAGCTGGCATCCCCTGAGGGCGCTCAGAACGGCTGGTAGCGCCCCTGGGGAGCATCATGGGTTATAGTGCCCTCGGTGCTCCCCGGCGCTGCGGCTGGCACGGGTCTGCGCTGGTCATCGTGGTGGGGTGCATGCGGCAGCTTGGTGGCAAAATGACGCTTCGAGAAATTTCTGCCATACACCTGGAAGCCCGCAAACCCGCAGAAAAGCTGGAATGTCTCGAAGCCAATGTGGTTGAATGCATCAACCGACGGCATGGAGGTGCAGCTCGCGAGGTTGAATTTAGTTGCTGTTTTGTTGATGGAATTCGGCGTTTTTAATCAACTTTTTCGATCAATAGCAGCTTGCCTATTTCTGGCTTACCCCGAAAACCTTGCATCAAAACGGTAATACAAAAACACCTTGCATGTTTCCGGTGCACCGAATTCATGCAAGCTCTGTGGTGTTTCGCGTCGACGCTGGCACTCCGCTCCCTGGCTTTGCCATCTTCACCATCTTCACCATCTTCAGACCCATCACAGGGCGCAGCCATCGCACCCGGCGTGCGATCTCGTAGGTAAGTCCACAGCCGAGCGTTGTCGCGGCGAGGATGATCGCGAAGGCGGTGCCATTGCCGAAACCGGCCTGCTTGGCCCAGAACCCCATGGCGACGATGATCGTCTGGTGGGCGATGTAATAGGGGAAGATCGCTTCGGTGAGATAGCGGCGCGCCGGGCCATCGAAATTCAGATGGCGTCGGGCAAAGCCGAGCAGGCCCAGGATCATGGTCCACGCAAGGGCCGCGCGCGCTGCCGATCGGATCTGCTCCCACGGTGCGCCTTGGTCGCTAAGAGCCTGCGCCACAAACATTGCAGCACAAGCCAGACCAGCGAGCGCGAGAAAGCCACGCCAATGGGCATCGATCTGCGCCCAGGCGACTTTCGATCGCGCCAGAGCCACGCCGAAGAAGAAGGCAAAGCCATAGATGGCATGTGCATAGGGATCGTCGGCCAGCGCATGGGTCTCGCCAAATACCGGGTGCAGCACCAGCCTTGCCGCGGCGAGCCATATGATCGGCAGCACTAGCAACCACCAGCCGGAGAACAATGCATCGGACGCCCACTGCAAGCGCTGCCGCATCGAAGCCGGTAATGCGGCGAGAACGGCCAGCAGCAGCGAATAGACCAGCAGATAGGCCACGAACCACAGATGGTTCCAGGTGGGCAGGACAAGCCCCCAGCGGCTGCCGAACTCGAAATAGTCGTTCAGCCAGAAATGCGCGAAGCTGGCCTGATACACGCCTTGATCGCGCAGTTCGAACCAAGGCTGCGGTGCGACGAACAGCGCCATGCCTGCCAGCAGCGGCACGACCAGGCGCACCGTGCGGCTCCGAGCGAAGGCGCCGGGACCGGACAGCTTGGCCAGCAGGGCGCGCGACACGACGCCGGAGATCGCGAATAGCAGCATCAACCGCCATGGGTTGATAGCCATCATCGGCCATGTTGCCCATTCGATCGGCTCGGCGGCTTTCACATGCCAGTCCCAGGGCACGAAGAACATGCCGATATGGTAGAGGATGAGCAGCGCGAACGCGCCGATCCTCAACCAGTCGAGGCCATATTGGCGGCCATGGGTTCCTGTGGCGGCTTGCATGTCACGTCTCCATCGCATCTAACTGGCGCAGACAATGGCTCCGCATCGCACAGCGTGTCGTCGCCGGAATGACGGCCAGCGGAGCGGATGTGACGAGAGGTGGGGAAGGCTGTGACGAGCGGCGGCGATAGCGGGACGGACGGCAGCATTGGCCGCGCTGCTCGGCGCGATCCCCGTGCGATCACTGCGCTCGCCTTTGCTGCCTTCGGCCTACTCTACATGGTTGTTAACGCCGCCAGCCTGATCGACCAGCGGCAGGCGCTCGGCCGGCCCATTGCGGCATGGCAAGCCTGGGTGCTCGAGGGCACAAGCTTCGTGGCGTGGCTGACGTTGCTGCCGCTGGTGCTGATGCTCGCGTCGAGACTTGCCTCCCGCCCCATCTGGCAGATCGTAGCCGGACATGTTGCAGGGTGCCTTGCGGCGTCGATCGGGCATACGGCCCTGATGCTGATGCTTCGGAGTGCTGCCTTCGGCCTTGCCGGGCTTGACTATGACCCCAGCGAACCTTGGGGCGACCGGTTGCTGTTCGAGCTGCGGAAAGACGTAATCACCTATCTGTCGATCATTGCGGTGTTCCTGATCGCGCGGCGGCTGGTGGCCGCTTCAGATGCCGCACCGCCAGCCGATACCGAGCCAGCGCTGCTCGAGTTGCGTGATGGCAGCTGCACCGTGATGCTGCGGCCTGACGAGATCGATTGGGTGAGCGCCGCCGGCAATTATGTCGAAGTGCATGGCGGCTTTGGCGCCATGCTGGCCCGCCGAACAATGGCGGAGCTGGAGACAGAACTCGGTCCACATGGCTTCGTCCGCGTGCATCGCTCGCGACTGGTGCGGCGAGCAGCCATCGCCTCGACCGAAACGAGCCAGAGCGGAGACTTCGCGATGACCTTGCGCTCAGGCGTGGTCGTCCAGGGGAGCCGGAGGTTCAGACAGAACCTTCGTAACAAGAATGTCGGCTTCGAATAGACAAACAGTTGTCGGGAGTATGGAGCGGAAAGATGCGGCGCTGATTCCGTAATAATGCCTGCCCATGGATCGCCAAAGCGAGAAGTCCAAGAAAATCCGCGTCCCCCGTATCCGGGTGCAGCCTATCAGGCAGGTGCCGACAGCAAGAGCCATCCATCGGCGTCTGGGGGAATTTCACCGTCCCTGATACCGCCGTCACCCCACCGAGATGCGATAGCCGATCCCCGGCTCGTTGACGATCAGCCTGGGGTGGGTCGGGTCCTGTTCGATCTTGCGGCGCAGCGCACGGACGGCAACCCGCAGATAATCGAGATCCTGGCGGTGCGCCGGTCCCCAGACTTCTTCGAGCAGGCGATCATGCGTGATGACCCGGCCCGGCCGGTCGGACAAGGCCCACAGCAGATTGAATTCGCGCGGCGTCAGATCGACCTGCTCGCCGCGAATGGTCACGCGGTGGGTATCGCGATCGATGCTGCCATCCAGAAACTGGCGCCTGGCGCTGTCCGCCTGAGGGCCGGCCTTGCGCCGAAGCGCCGAGCGGATGCGTGCAAGCAACTCCTCGCTGTCGAAGGGCTTGGTGACGAAATCGTCCGCGCCGAGATCGAGTGCGGCGACCTTCTCGTTGGTGGCGTCCCTTGCGGTCAGCACGATCACCGCGATCCCGAGCGCGGCGAGTTGCGGGACGATCTCGAGGCCGTCGCGGTCGGGCAGGCCGAGATCGAGCAGCGCGACGAGCGGGCTCGGCTCAATGGCTGCGAGGCGCAGCGCTTCGGCTGCCGTGCCCGCTTCGACATGCGAAAGGGCAATGCGGTCGAGCGCACCGGTCAGCAGCCGCCGGATGGCGGGCTCGTCATCGATGATCAGCACGTCCTTACGCATGTTCAGGTTGGTCCAGGCTGGCGGCTGGATTGAGCGGCAGGGCAATCTCGAACACCGCGCCGCCGCCTTCGCGGTTCGATGCGACGATACGGCCCTTTAGGGCTTCGACAAAGTTCTTGGCAATCCACAGGCCGAGCCCCGACCCGCCCACGCGGTCGCCGCCTTCGAGCCGGTGGAACCGATCGAACATGCCGTGCTGGTCTGAAGGCAGCCCAGGGCCCCGGTCGGAAACGCGGCACAGCAATGCGTCATTCTGAACGAAAGCCTCGACATCCACCCGGCTGTCAGGCGGCGAGAATTTGAGCGCGTTGTCGATCAGGTTGATGAACACGTGGCGCAGCAGCAGCGGATCGCTTTCGATCAGGGGGCAATCGGCATCGATGCTGGCGACTATCCGACTTCCCGGCCGGTCCTGGCGCAAATCGCGCAGCACGGCGTGGATGATGTCGGTCATGTCCACGCTTTCCAATTTCGGCTCGATCGATCCGTCCTCGATCCGCGAGGCTTCGAGCAGATCGTTGAGGAATCGTTGCAGCCGGCGCGTCTCGCTGCGCGCGATGCGCACCTCGTCGGCATAGGCACCCTCGGCCGGTATGGCGTCGGTGGCGGCAATTACGGCGGTGAGCGGCGTGCGCAGGTCATGCGCGATGCTGCCGAGCAGCGCCCCGCGTAGCCGATCGCGCTCACGCAGGCCATCGACCAGTCTTGCCTCGGCCTCGAGCACCAGCCGTTCGTGCGCCAGCGCGGTCTGATCGACCAGCGAAGCCCGTAAGGTCGCGTCATCGGGGCGGATCACGCGCTCGTTGGTCGATCGTGCCACGCCCAGCGCTCCCATGGTGCCGAGCGCGGTCTTGAGCGGGTGAAACTGCCAGTCGGCCGAGGCCAGCGTGCCGGTGTCGCGGCCTGCCGCGTGGCCATGCTCCAGCGCCCAGCGCGCCGCGGTCTCATCGACCATCTCGAGTTGCGCAAAGTCCTCATTGCCGCGCACGACGACCGCGCCGGCTTCCAGCGACACGATCATCGCCTGCACATCGAGCAGATTGCCGATCTCGCGACAGGCGATCCTGGCGGTCTCGTCACGGTCGGACAGCGCGCCCATCAGCCCGGCAAAGCGCGCCAGCGACGCATTGAGCCGGGCGACCCCGGCGCTGGTTTCAGCCTGGCGGCGAACCTTGCCGGCCAGCGCACCGATCACGCCTGCGACCATCGCCAGCACGATGAAGGTGACGACGTCGGCGGGGCTGTGGATCGAGAGCGTGTAGAGCGGTTCGATGAAGAAGAAATTATAGCCCAGCGCCGCCCAGAGCGCCGCCCAGACTCCGGCCCGCATCCGCAGGAACATCGAGGCGATGACCACCGGAAACAGCAGCAGTAAGTCGATCGCGCCGGGGGCGATCCATGGCTTCAGCAGATACAGCACGCCCACGACGGCGGCGACGGCGAGAAAGGCGATGGCATTGTCGCGCTGCGAATAGGGATCATAGGCCCGCACCGGCTTTTCGTCGGCCTCGTCGAGCGGCACGACATGCACCGGGATGCTCCGGGCATGGCGGATGACATCCTGCGCCACCGATCCGTGCCGCCATTCGAACCAGCGGCTACGCCTGCTCTTGCCGATGACGATCTGGCTGGCGCGCAGTTCGCGCGCCTGTTCGACCAGGGCCTGGCCGACATCCTGCGCCGCGACGGTCATCAGCGAAGCGCCCAGCGATGATGCCAGCGCGAGATTGTCGGCGAGTTGCTCGCGCTGGCTGCCCGCGACGCCCCGTGCGCTCGCGCTCTCCACGACGACTGCGGTCCAGGGCGCGTGCAGCAGATCGGCCAAGCGTTTGGCCTGGCGCACCACGCGCGCGCCGCCTCTGCCGGGGCTTACCGCCACCATCAGCCGTTCGCCGGACACGAAATCCGCCCGCTCGCCGCTCAGCTCGAGCCGGCTGCTGAGCCGACGATCGACATTATGCGCGGCAAAGCGCAGCGCCAGTTCGCGCAGCGCGGCCAGCTTGTTGGGCGTGAAGAAATTGGCGAGCGCGCGGCCCGCGGTATCGGGCAGATAGACCTTGCCCGCGCGCAGCCGCTCGATCAGCGCCTCGGGCGGCAGATCGACGACGATCAGTTCGGCATCCTCGAGAAAGCTGTCCGGGATGGTCTCACGCACCCGAATGTGCGTGAACCCGGCAACCAGATCGTTCAGGCTCTCGATATGCTGGATGTTGACCGTGGAGGCGACATCGATCCCCTCGGCGAGCAGTTCGGCAACATCCTGCCAGCGCTTGGGATGGCGGCTGCCCGGCGCGTTGGTGTGCGCCAGTTCGTCCACCAGGAGCAGGCTCGGCCGCCGGGCGAGCGCCGCGTCGAGATCGAATTCCTCGAGCCTGTGCCCCTGATGCTCGACCGGACGCCGCGGCAGGATCTCGAACGGGGCGAGCAGGGCTTCAGTCTCGCCCCGGCCATGGGTTTCCGCAACCCCGACGACCACGTCCTCGCCCTCGGCCTTGCGGCGGGCGGCCTCCTGCAACATGCGATAGGTCTTGCCGACGCCGGGGGCCGCGCCGAGATACACGGTGAGCTTACCCTGCTGCTCTGCTCTCGCCATGCGCAGGAAGCGATCGGCATCGCGCTCGGGAAGGGCATCGCTCATCGCTTCCAGCCTTAGCGTCCCAGCCGGTCGAGTGCCATATTCAGCTCGAGCACGTTGACGATCCGGTCCGGGGCGAACGCTCCGCCGGGGGCAAAGGCAAGCCGATCGATCACGGCTTCGACGCTGCGCACTGGCAGACCGCGTGCTGCGGCTACCCGTGTGACCTGATAGCGCGCACCTGCGAGCGAGATGTGCGGGTCGAGCCCGCCACCGGACGCAGCGACCAGATCGGCTGGGATCGGGTCGTCCTGCGCTGCGGCGTATCGCGACACGGTTTCGGCAGCGCGCTGCTTCAGCTTGTTGCTGGTCGGCGAAAGGTTGCTGCCGGCAGCCCCCATGCCGTTGTAA
Source organism: Blastomonas sp. (assembly GCA_964228845.1). Lineage (GTDB taxonomy): Bacteria > Pseudomonadota > Alphaproteobacteria > Sphingomonadales > Sphingomonadaceae > Blastomonas. The sequence goes on along the minus strand of CAXRCQ010000523.1, from coordinate 267 downwards.
TCGGCAGCAGAAGGCCGTGGCCAGAAATAGCGGTCCTGCGTGAAGTTCTGCGCGATCAGGCGGCTGCCGATCGGTCTTCCTTCCTGCATGATGATCGATCCATTGGCCTGGAAAGGCACTATCGTCTGGGCAAAGCCCAGAACCAGCCCGGCATAGGCGAAAACGCAGATGGCGAGCGTGGCGATCCAGAGCCGCAGCGAGGGGAGGATATGGTCCATGTTGGTGTTCCTTGTCTGGCCTGGTCAGCGCCTCAGCGTGACATGCTCG
>CAXRCQ010000522.1:0-3587 GCA_964228845.1 Blastomonas sp. | reverse complement strand
CACCGCGCCGCGCCCGAAAATGGCGTCGAACTCGGCGCGATAATCGTTCGAGAAGAACACGCTGTGGCGCACCAATGGAAAACCGGCGGTCTTCGCATTCATCAGCCAGGTCATGCTGGAGAGCGAGCGCTGTTTCGGCGGCACCGGCGGGACGGCCTTGCGCGCCGCCCCGCCGAGCCGCCCGATGTTGAGCGCGGCGGGATCGCCGTTGAACACCACCGCGCGGCCACGGATCACCTCGCCCGATTCGAGCCGCACGCCGGCGGCGCGGCCATGTTCGGTGACGATCTCGGCAATCGGGGCGTCATAGCGGAACTGCGCGCCGTTGCTGCGCGCGAGGTCCGCAATCGCCGTCGCGATCGAGTGCATGCCATTGTCCGCCAGCCATACGCCGTCCTGCTCGACATGCGCGATCAGCATCAAGGTGGCGGGCGCGACGAACGGCGAGGAGCCGCAATAGGTGGCATAGCGGCCGAACAGCTGCTGCAGCCGGGGATCATGGAAATGGCGACCCAGCGCCTTCCACATCGCCTGATAGGGGCGGATCGCCATCGTCTCGGGCAGGCGCTTGAGGCCGATGCGCGTCACCAGCGAAAAGGGAGTCGGTGCGGGCGCTTCGAGATAGGGTGCGCGCAGCACGTTGAAGATGCGCGCCGCCTCGGCGCAGAAGGTTCGGAAACCGGCGGCATCGCACGCGCCGAAATAGTCGCCGATCGCGTATTCGCTGTGCGCCACATCGGCGAACAGGTCGAACGGTGCGTCCGGTCCCCAGGCATGGCGCGCAATCAGGCTGGCGGGGGTGAGGGGGATCGCAGCGTCGAGATCGCCGCCGCAATCATGGAACAGCCGCTCGAACACCCAGCGCATCGTGAACACCGTTGGCCCGCCATCGACCGGGCGACCCGCCGCCATCACCTCGCGCAGCTTGCCGCCGGGGGTCTTCTGCCGCTCGACCACCAGCACCGGCTCGCCCGCCGCCGCGAGCAGGGCCGCCGCGCTGAGACCACCCATGCCCGCGCCCGCGACAATGATCGGCTCATGCCGCATGGATCAACCAATCGGGAAACAACCGGGTCATCATGCGATGCTATCACCTGTCCATAAAATTTGACAGTTATTTGTCGCAGCAACTGGACACAGACATCCCGCAGGTTTGTACGGCCAAAATCCCTCCCCCTTGATCGGGAGGGTGGGGTGGGGGTGAGGGTGCCGAACAATGCAGACAGTGCCGTAGAGCACCGCAGCACCCAGCCGCGCGATCACCCTCACCGCTGCGGCTAGGCTCCTTCGTCGCCAAGCCTCGCCGCCTCTCCCATCAAGGGAGATGGCGATGGCGAATGCGGCACCTGGCGCATTCACTCACGCATGCCACGCATTGCGGGTCAGCCGATCACCCGCACCGGGTCGCTTCCGTCCCAGCTCTTCGCCGCCTCGGCGATCATGCCGAAAAAGCCTTCGCTGCCGCTCGCGGGCTGCAATATCTCGACGATGGCCCCGGCATTGGGCCGCGTCTCGGCGGGGCCGCAATCGGCATAGATCACCGCGCCGTCCGCGCCGACCTTGCCCTCGACCAGCACCAGCCCGCCGCTCGATTCGACCGCGGCGCGCGCCGAGGCGATGTCCTCGGTCAGCAGGCAGACATGGTGCATCGCCTGCCCACCGGGCCAGTAATCGCCGCGATAGATCGACGGCGCGTCATTGTCCTGGCGGATCAGTTCCACCTGCACATCGCCCCATTGCGCGAGCGCGATGGTGAAGGTGCAGTCGGACGGTTCGCCCATGAAGCGCGCCTCCTCCAGCCGGATGCGCTCCATCACGAAGAACGGCCCGACCCCCATCCTTTCCGTCCAGTGGCGGAGCGCGGCGTCAAAATCGTCCGGCACGAAAGCGATCTGCATCGGCTTGCCGATCGCGGCGATCGTGGCGGCGGCTTCTGCAGGCATGGCGCTCCTCCCCTCCCTAAACCAATAGTGTCCTTGGCCTTCCCTCTTCTGGCATGGTGCCTGCAATTGCCATTGTCCAAAATGGGAGGCCCCGATGGCCGAACGCGATCCTTCCGACAGCCTGACCCCGGACTGGGCGGCGTCGCGCAAGCTGCGTGCGCGCGACATCCGCCGCAAGATCGTCGCGAATGTCGCGAACAGAACGACCGACATGGCCGACGGGCCGCTGCCGCTGCACAAGTCGGTCTATACCGACGAAGCGCGCTTCCAGGCCGAGCGCGAACATCTGTTCCTCGGCCAGCCGCTGGTCGCGGGGCTCTCTGGCGACATTCCAGAGCCCGGCGACTATCTGGTGTTCGATGCCGCCGGGCCCTCGATCCTGGTGATTCGCGGCAAGGACGGCGTGGTGCGCGCCTTCCGCAACCTGTGCACACATCGCGGCGCCAAGCTGGTCGAACAGGCCGAGCCGTTTACCGGCAGGGCGAGCCGTATTTCCTGCCCGTTCCACGCCTGGACCTTCGACAATCTGGGCCGGCTGGTCGGCCAGCCGGGCAAGCCGGGCTTTGCGGATTGCGAGATCGGCGCGCGCGACCTGCTCGAGCTGCCGTGCAGCGAATATCTGGGCCTGATCTTCGTGCGCGCGTCCGAGGGCGAGCCGATCGATGCGGCGGCGCATCTGGGCGATTTCGCCGACCAGCTCGCGCTGATCGAGCTCACCCGCGCGGTGCCGGTGAAAAAGGGCATTCTCACCGCCGATTCGAACTGGAAGTTCGCGCTCGACACCTATGGCGAGGGCTATCATTTCGCCGCCTTGCACAGCTCGACCATCGGCCAGACGCATTATAACGACATCTCGGTACTCGAACGCTTCGGCCGCCATCACCGCATCAGCTTTCCCGACAAGACCATCGGCGATCTGGTCGGCAGGGACGAGGCCGAATGGCCCGATACCGAATATGGCGGGGTGCATTATCTCTTCCCCAACACGGTGATATTCTTCGGCGCGGTGACGCCGGGCGTCTATTTCACGCAAGTGTTCCGGCTGTTCCCCGATGGCGTCGGCAAAACGCGCTGCCAGTTCGCGGTCTATGCGCCGTTCGGCATCATCGACGAGGAATATCGCGGGGTGTGCGAGATGGCCTACGATGCCACCGCGACCGTGGTGCAGACCGAGGACTATCGCGTCGCCAGCCACGGCTATGCGAACCTCATCACCGCACCGGCGGATTTCCGCGTGGTGCTGGGTGCGAACGAGAGCGCACCGCAGGCGGTGCACCGGCATATAGCAGAGGCGATCGCGATGCCTTTGTAGCGCGCCCCGGAACCCACGTCCGTTTGTCCCATCACAATCTCCGTTTGTCCCGAGCGAAGTCGAGGGACGTGATCGTAAACGGTGGTGCAAGGTCCCTCGACACGCTCGGGACAAACGGATGGGGGCTTGAAGTATGAAGATATTGAGGAGAGTAGAATGGAAGACGCGCGCCGGACCTACCCCGCCGACCGCTGCCCCGCGATTACGGTCGACGAGATTCTCGATCTCGACAGCCGCGAGGTGCCGCCCGAGGTGCGCGGCGACAGCTGGCACGATCTCGGCACCGAGCCGGTCACCGCGGAGCGCTATACCAGCGCGGCGTTCTTCGAGGC
>CAXRCQ010000521.1:0-2080 GCA_964228845.1 Blastomonas sp. | reverse complement strand
TGCGATCCTCGCGGCGGCACGCGCCCTCCCCTTCCGGCGGCAGGGCGGTGAATTCGACCCCGCTACGCTCGAGCACTGCGCGGCATTGCGGCACGTCACCGGCAAGGGCCCGCAGTTTCGCCTCGGTCGCCCAGCCCACCGGATCGTTCAGGTCTAGCGGGGCCCAGGGATCGTGCTGCGGATGCGCGGCAAGCCAGCTGCGTCCCGCCACGAACAGCGCTGCGGCGACCAGCAGCAGGATGACCCGCCGGTCGCCGATAAACTTGCCGATGTGCTTCGATATGGTGAGCTTCAAACCTGCGTACCCATCAGATCGACCAGGATCAGCCCTGCGATCAGGATGAATACGATTCCGATGCCCCGATCGATCCAGACGCGGGTCGCGGCGCGTTCCATGAAGCGCGCCAGGCGCTTGCCCGCCGCGATGTAGAGCCAGCCGATGACGAGGTCGGCGACGAGCGCAACCAGCGCCAGCACCACGATCTGCAGCGGCACGCTTTTCGCAGGATCCACGAAGGGCGGGATGATCGCGACCATGTAAACCAGCGACTTGGGGTTGCCGATGGCGACCGCGATCCCGTCGCGAAAGGCGTGGCCGGAGACATGGCGGACCGGCTCCACCCCGTCCTCCCCCGCATGGAAGGAATGGCGGATAGCCTTCAGGCCGAGCCACGCAAGGTAGAGCACGCCCGCGATCGCCAGCAGGCGGAAGGCGCGCGGATAGGCAGCGGCCAGGGCGCCGAGGCCCAGCGCGGCAAAGGCCCACCACACGAAATAGCCGATCTGCATCCCCATCAGCGCCGCCCAGCCCGAGCGCGGGCCCCGCCAGATGGCCTGGCTCATCACGAAGATCATGGACGGCCCCGGCACGATGCTGGTCGTGGCAGTTACGAGGAGGAATGCGAGGAGCGTTTCGAGACCCATTACGCCCGCGCCCCTAGCCGCAGCCTCAGCGGAAGTCGCGCGATTTCGGAATGATCCGCACGTCGCGCGGATGTCCCTGATGCCAGCCGCATTCGCGGTTGCCCGGCGGCGGTTCCTGCCACGGTTCGACCGGCTGGTAGGGATCTTCCCTGCCCTCGCGCAGATTGTCGCGCGGGTTGAACTTGTCCGGTAGCGGCGAGGAGACATGGTCCGCGCGTGCGAGCGGCGCGTTGAGCATGTCGTCGGACAGCCTGTGCAACTGGTCAGTCGCATCGGTCATGTGATGCGCGATCACGTGGATTACCTTGTCATCGTATTCGACGCGCCCGCGCACCTCCATCAGGCGCGCGCCCATGACCACGCGGCGCTGCTTTTCCTTCAGGTCCGGCCAGACGACGAGGTTGATGACGCCCGTCTCGTCCTCCAGCGTGATGAAGCATACGCCCTTGGCCGAACCCGGCCGCTGGCGGATCAGCACCACGCCCGCGACATGGACCATGGAGCGGAACTTGCGCGCCCTCAGATCGCAGGCACGCACGAAGCCGCGTTCGGCGAGGCTGGCGCGCAGGAACGCCATCGGATGCGCCTTCAGGCTGAGACGCGTGGTCTGGTAATCGGCCACCACTTCCTCCGACAAAGGCATCTGCGGCAGCGTGGTGCGATGCACCTCCGCCCCCTCGTCGCGCGTGGCGGCGGCGGCGAACAGCGGCAGGTCCGCCCCGCCGACGAGGCTGCGCGCATCCCACAGGGCCTGCCTGCGCGACAGGCGCATCGAACCGAAGGCATCCGCGCTGGCGAGCCGTTCCACATGGGCGGGACCGATCCGGGCACGATCGCGCAGCGCACGCACGTCCTCGTAGGCGCCGTTCTCCTCGCGCTCGGCGACGAGCTGCGCGGCGACCGCTTCAGGCAGGCCGTCCACCTGCCTGAGGCCCAGCCGCAGGACCACGTGCCGGTCGAGCCGCCCGCTGTCGCCCTGCCCGCTACTCGCCGCAGCGACTTCTTCCAGCGTGCAGTCCCACTGCGACAGGTTCACATCCACCGGCAGCACGCGCACGCCGTGTTCCGCCGCATCGCGCACGATCTGCGCGGGTGCATAGAAGCCCATCGGCTGAGAATTCAGCAGCGCGCAGGCGAAGGCGGCGGGGAAATGGCA
>CAXRCQ010000520.1:0-2148 GCA_964228845.1 Blastomonas sp. | reverse complement strand
TGCCGCCAATCCGCTCGACCCGGCCACCCGGCGGATCCTTGACGTCGGGCTTGACCCCCGCGACCTGCATCGCGGCGCTGTTGGCCCAGCCGGCATGGCCGTCGACCCGCTCGAGCCAGACCGGGCGATCGGGCACGACCGCGTCGAGATCGGCGGCGGTGGGGAAGCGGCCAAGGCCCCATTTTTCCTGGTTCCACCCGCGCCCGATGATCCAGGGGCGGCTGGGATTGTCGTCGGCATAGGCCTTGATCCTGGCCAAGGCCTCTTCGAGCGATTTCGTGCCCGAAAGATCGAGCGTCAGCAGCGAGAAACCGAGCCCCATGACATGGCCATGCGCATCGATGATGCCGGGCATCAGCGTGCGGCCATCCCCGTCGAGCCGGTAGTCGAGCTTTTCGGGGCGCTTGTCGCGGCGCTCGAGAAGTGCCTTCACCTTGCCGTCATTGTCGATCACCAGCCCGGTGAAATTCACGACCTTTCCCTTTGCATCGAGCGTCATGCCGTTGACATTGTCGATCAGCCCGTCGGCCCAGGCGGGCGCGGCGGCGCTGGCGAGCAGGGCGGCGGCGAGCGCGGCGGCGCGCGCGAACATCGGATGGCTCATTTGCGCGGCAGCCTGCGGATCAGCGCGCTGGTATCCTGGCGACCCGCGCCCAGATGCTGCGCCTCGGCGAAGAACTGATCGAGCAGCGCGGCGACGGGGATCGACGCGCCATTATTGCGCGCCTCGTCGAGCGCGAGGCCCAGATCCTTGCGCATCCAGTCGATGGCGAAGCCGAAATCGAAACTGTCCTCGGCCATGGTCTTCCAGCGATTGTCCATCTGCCAGCTCTGCGCCGCGCCGCCGGAAATCGCCTGGAACACCTTGTCGAGATCGAGCCGGCTCGCCTGGGCAAAGCGCATCGCCTCGCTCAGGCCGCCGAGCACGCCCGCAATGCAGATCTGGTTGACCATCTTGGTGGTCTGCCCGTCGCCGGGCCCGCCGACATGGACGATGCGGCTCGAATAGCTCTTGATGATCGGACGCGCGGCATCGACCGCGTCCTTCTTGCCGCCGCACATGATCGCGAGCGTTCCGTTCTCCGCACCGGCCTGGCCGCCGGTCACGGGGGCATCGACGCACAGGATGTTCTTGGCCCGGCCCTCGACCGAAATCTGCCGCGCGATGGTGGCCGAGACGGTGGTGTGGTCGATGAACAGCGCTCCCCTGGGCAGGGTCGTGAACGCGCCCTGCCGGCCCATGATAACCTGCACCAAGTCATCGTCATTGCCGACACAGGTGATGACCGCATCGACGCCCTCGGCGGCCTCGGCCGGAGTTGCCGCGACGCGGGCCTTGTCCGCCAGATGGGGGTGCGCCTCGAGCCAGGCCTGAACCTTGGCCGGAGTGCGATTGTAGAGCGACAGATTGTGCCCGTCATTGCCCAGATGCCGCGCCATGGGACCGCCCATCACGCCGATGCCGATAAATGCTATATTTGCCATGGCGGTGCCTTAACGGATGTTTTCAATCCGCGCCATATCGGTTAGGGGCCGCAGCCGATATGACCAGCCCTACAGAACGCCTCACCCTGGACGATATCCGCGCCGCGCATGCCCGCATCGCTGGCTCCATTGTCCGTACGCCCACGCTCGTCAGCAAGACGCTGTCGGCGATTACCGGCGCGACGGTGTACCTCAAGTTCGAGAACCTCCAGTTCACCGCCGCCTACAAGGAGCGCGGGGCGCTCAACTTCCTCAGCCAGATGAGCGAGGAGGCCAGGGCCAAGGGCGTCATCGCGGCCTCGGCCGGCAACCATGCCCAGGGCCTGGCCTGGCACGGCACGCGTCTCGGCGTGCCGGTCACGATCGTGATGCCCAAGCCCACGCCGACCATCAAGGTGCAGCAGACCGAGGCCAATGGCGGCCGCGTGATCCTGTTCGGCGAGAAATATGACGATGCCTATGCGCATGCCCGCGAACTCGAAAAGACCGAGGGGCTGACCTTCGTGCACCCGTTCGACGATCCGGTGATCGCGGCGGGGCAGGGGACGGTCGCACTCGAAATGCTCGAGGACGCGCCCGAGATCGACCATTTCGTGATTCCCATCGGCGGTGGCGGCCTTTTCTCCGGCATGGGCACCGCCGCGCGTGCGCTCAAGCCCGAGG
>CAXRCQ010000519.1:0-2031 GCA_964228845.1 Blastomonas sp. | reverse complement strand
CGCTATGGCTTCAACAGCCCGGCACTCAGCAGCATGCTGCGCGTCTCGTAGAGTGGCAGGCCCATGATGCCACTATAGCTGCCAGAGATCGATCGGATCAGCGCTTCGGCGCTGCCCTGGATCGCATAGCCGCCGGCCTTGCCCTGCCATTCGCCGCCCGCAATATAGGCCTCGATCTCGTCGGCGTGCAGCCGCTTGAAGGTGACGATGCTTTCGGACAGCCGGTGGAGCGCGCGTCCGCCCGGCAGCATCAGCGTGACAGCAGACAATACCAGATGTCGCCGCCCGGATATGAGGTCGAGGCACATGCGCGCATCGGCCTCGCTCTCGGCCTTGGGCAGGATTCGCCGCCCGGCAGCGACCACGGTATCGCCCGACAGTACAGCGCTTTCGGGATGCTGAGCGGCGATCGCCGCCGCCTTTTCCGCCGCCATGCGCCGCGCATAGACGCGCGGAAGCTCATTCTTGCGGGCGGATTCGTCGATATCGGCGGGGATGATGGCGTCCGCAGTGATGCCGATCCGCGCCAGCAATTGCTGGCGGCGGGGGCTGGCCGATGCGAGGATCAGCTTCGGCATTACTTGAAGCGGTAGGTAATCCGGCCCTTGGTCAGATCATAAGGGGTCAGTTCGACCAGAACCTCATCGCCCACCAGCACGCGGATGCGGTTCTTGCGCATCTTGCCGGCGGTATGGCCCAGAATCTCGTGATCGTTTTCCAGCTTCACGCGGAACATGGCGTTGGGAAGCAGTTCGACCACCTGGCCGCGCATTTCGAGAAGTTCTTCTTTTGCCATTCGGCCCCTGCAATGTGGTTTGCGTTGTGGCGGCGCGACATTCCGCACCACCTATCCGCGCGAACAGGATACCCGTAAGCCCGCGCAAAGTTCAGCGCGCCTTACAGACAAAGCGTGCAAAAGAAAAGACGGGAGTTTGCAAGGGGCTGGTCGGAGCGCCGAGCGGAACGTTCGGCTAAAATTTGTTACAATTCAGCACTGGGCAATGCAGCCATCGGCATCATATTGCGCTGCAACAGACATAACCCGGCGCTTTCCCCGGCGCGAAGACACAAGAGAGCCTGTCCCCCCATGATGCTCCTCCAGCCACCCCGGACGTTTCACCGCGCGCCCGTACGCCCCCTGCTCGGCATTTCCTTCGCTTCGGCGCTGCTGATCGCGACCAGCCCGGCGGCGCTCGCCATGGCGCTGGAGGACGACGGGGGCGATGCAAGGACGGCGTCGGCCGACACCGCCCAGGCGCAGACCCCGTCCTCCCCGCCGCCCGACACCGAGCCGGACAGCGACGGTGAAACCATCGTGGTTGTGGCCGAGCGGCTGCGCGGATCGATCCAGACCGATGTGCCGCCAGTGGCCGAACTCAACGCGCAGGATGTCGCCAGCTACGGAGCGTCCTCGCTGGCCGAGCTGCTCCAGCAGATAGCGCCGCAGACCGGCAGCGCGCGCGGGCGCGGTGGCGACGGACCGGTCGTCCTGCTCAACGGCCAGCGCATTTCCGGCTTTCGCGCGATTCGCGACATTCCGCCCGAGGCGATTGCCAAGGTCGAGGTATTCCCCGAGGAGCTCGCACTCAAATACGGCTTCCGGCCCGATCAGCGCGTCATCAACTTCATCCTTGTCGAAAATTATCAAAGTCTGGCGGCAGAGATCGACAATGGCCTGTCGACCCAGGGCGGCTATGGCACGACCGAGTTCGAGGGCACGTTCACCAAGCTTGGCAAGAATACCCGGCTGATCGTCGATTTCGAATATGAAATGGCAACCGCGCTGCGCGAGAGCGAGCGCGGGATCGTGCAACCGGACAGCAGCGCGCCCTTCGCGATTGGCGGCAATCTGGGGGCCTCTCCCTATGGAGCCGGAGCGGAAATCAGCCCGGCGCTGAGCGCGCTGGCCGGACGTCCGTTGATATTGGCGGGCGTGCCGCAGGGCATTACCGGCGCGCCTGCTCTTTCGGCCTTCAACACCGCCCCGAACACCACCGATCTCGGCGAATTCCGCACGCTCATTCCCAATTC
>CAXRCQ010000518.1:0-5115 GCA_964228845.1 Blastomonas sp. | reverse complement strand
CTCGCAATCTTTGCTGCCCCCCTCGCAGCCCAAGACTCGCTCCCGCCCGCGCCTTATGCCTACAAGCAGCTCGAAGATCCCGCGAAGGAAAAGGCCGCGCAGGATCTGATGATGACGCTGCGTTGCCTGACCTGCCAGAGCCAGTCGATCGCCGATTCCGATGCGCCCATGGCGGGCGACATGCGCAATCAGGTGCGCGAGCGGATAGCCCGGGGCGAGGACCCCGAAGCGATCCGCGCCTGGCTGATCGAACGCTATGGCGATTGGGTGTCCTATGAGCCGCGCGTCACGTCGATGACCTGGCCGCTGTTCGCCGCGCCGGTCGTGCTGCTGCTGCTCGCTGGACTCATCGTGCGCAAGCGTTTCACCCGCGCCAAGGCGCAAGGAGGCAAGGGCTGATGGCCTGGATCATTGTCGCTGTTCTGGCCCTCGCGATCATGGCGGGGCTGATCTGGCTGGGCAAGATGCCGCGCAAGGCCTGGGAACTCGCCGGAACCGCGCTGTTCGTCGGCATCGCAGGCTATGCCTGGCAGGGCCAGCCCTCGCTTGCCGGATCGCCCAAGGAGCCGGTCGAAAAGCTCGGCATGTTCGACGAGGACCTGGCGAAGCAGCGCGACGAGATGGGCGGCAATTTCGGCGATGCGCGCGCCTGGCTGGTGCTCGCCGATGCGCAGAGCCGCCAGGGCAAGTTCGCCACCGCCGCCACCGCGCTCAGCAAGGGTCTCGAGACATTTCCCGAAGACCCGGACCTGTGGGTTGCGCTGGGCAACGCGCTGGTCGGACACAGCAACGGCCTGCTGACCCCGGCGTCGCAATATGCCTATCAGAAGGCCGCGACGCTTTCGCCCGATCATCCCGCGCCGCCCTTCTTCCTGGGTTTGGCGCTCGCAACATCGGGCCAGTTGCAGCAGGCGCGCGCCATCTGGGCCGAGCTTCTCGAGCGTTCGCCGCCCGATGCCGAGTGGCGCGAGGACCTGACCAGCCGACTCGCCCGGATCGACGCGTTGATCGCTCAGCAGAGCGGTACGCCCGCGCCCGGCATGCCGGGATCGGTTCCGTCCGTCGCAGACCCTGCTCAACCTGCTGAAAACACGCCATAATCGCTCTATTGCGATTATATTGCACCGCATCATGCGCCATGCTAATCCGCGAGCCGTTGCCCCAAGGGGGCGATAGGCGAAAGGGGACGATGAGCGCTGGACGATCGCAAGGTCCGCAGCGCCCGCATATTGCCTGATGATAAGCGATACACCTTCAGACGCGTCCTCGGCGCCACCTGCCAATGGCCCCGCAGCCGGAGGGCAGGTTCCGTCGCATGGCGATCACGGCCATGCCAAGAGCAGCTCGGTGGCGCTGCTCGCCTTTGGTGCGATCGGCATCGTGTTCGGCGATATCGGCACCAGCCCGATCTACGCGTTTCGTGAAACCTTTGCGGGTCACCATCCGCTTACTCCGGATCGCGAACATATTTTCGGTGTCGTCAGCCTGATCTTCTGGTCGATGACTCTGGTCGTCGGCGTGCAATATGTCAGCATATTGATGCGCGCCGACAACAAGGGGCAGGGCGGCAGCCTGGCGCTGGTCGCCCTGATCTCGCGCAGCATCGGACGGACGAGCTATGGCTGGCTGCTGATATTGCTCGGCGTATTCGCCACAGCCCTGTTCTACGGCGACAGCATGATTACCCCGGCCATTTCGGTGCTCTCGGCGGTGGAGGGTCTCACCGTGGTCAATCCGGGGCTGCAGCCATTGGTCATTCCGATCGCTGTCGGTCTGCTGGTGTTCCTGTTCTTCATCCAGTCGCGCGGCACGGCGAAGATCGGGACGCTGTTTGCACCGATCATGGTGCTGTATTTCGCGACGATCGCGGTGCTGGGCGTGTACCAGATCGTCTTCAATCCGGAAATCCTGCTGGCCCTGAACCCCTGGTTCGCGATCCGCTTCTTCATCAACGATGGCTGGTTCGCCTTTCTGGCGCTGGGTTCGGTCGTGCTCGCGGTGACCGGGGCCGAAGCGCTCTATTCGGACATGGGGCATTTCGGACGCGGGCCGTTGCGCCTGTCCTGGTTCGGTTTCGTCATGCCCGCGCTGCTGATCAACTATTTCGGTCAGGGCGCGATGATCATCGGCATGTCGCCCGAGACTGCGGCGGAGACGATCAAGAACCCGTTCTTCCTGCTCGCGCCCGATGTGCTGCGCCTGCCGCTGGTGCTGCTCGCGACCTGTGCGACCTTCATCGCCAGCCAGGCGGTGATCTCGGGTGCGTTCTCGATCACGCATCAGGCGATCCAGCTCGGCTATATTCCGCGCCTTTCGATCAAGCACACCAGCGCCTCGGAAAGCGGCCAGATCTATATTCCGCTGATCAACTGGGTGCTGATGATCGCGGTGCTGCTGCTGGTGCTGACCTTCCAGAGCTCGAGCAACCTTGCCGCCGCCTATGGCATCGCTGTGACCGGTGCGATGCTGATCGACACCTGCCTGATGGCGGTGCTGCTGATCGCGATGTGGAAATGGAAGCTGTGGATGGCGATCCCGATCATCGTCACCTTCGTGGTGGTCGATGGCGCCTATTTCCTCGCCAATGCCACCAAGATTCCCGATGGCGGCTGGTTCCCGCTGGTCATCGGCGCGTTTACCTTCACGCTGCTCACCACCTGGGCGCGCGGGCGCAAGCTGATGCGCGAGACGATGATCGAAAGCGCGCTGCCGATCGAGGTGTTCGTCAAGTCCGCGCAAGGTTCGGCCACCCGGGTCAAGGGCACCGCGATCTTCATGGCATCGGCGACCACCGGCGTGCCGACGGCGCTGCTGCACAACATGAAGCACAACAAGGTCATCCATGAGCGCGTGGTCATCCTGACCGTGCAGATCATGGAAGTGCCCTATGTCTCGGACGAGAACCGCTTCCAGGTCGAGGATCTCGGCCATGGATTCTACCGCATGGTGCTGCGCTATGGCTTCATGCAGTCGACCGACGTTCCCGCAGCGCTCAAGAACGTGAAGGAACTGTGCGGCGGCAAGTTCGAGATGCTCCAGACCAGCTTCTTCCTGTCGCGCCAGACGCTGCTCACCGCCGAACGGCCCGGCATGCCGGTTTGGCGCGAGAAGATCTTCGCCTGGATGCTGCGCAATTCGGCGAGCCCGATGGAATTCTTCAACCTGCCCTCGAACCGCGTGGTGGAACTGGGCAGCCAGCTCGAGATCTGAGGAGCTTGCCATGATTGTCATCGCCGGTTTCTATCGCTTTCCGCTCGACCAGATCGAGGCGGTAAGACCCGCGATGGCGAGGATGATCGAACTGAGCCGGGCGGAACCGGGCTGCGGCCATTATGCGTTTGCGTTGGACATGGTCGAGCCCGGCATGGTTCGCGTGAGCGAATCCTGGGCGGACGAAGCCGCGCTCAGGGCGCACGCGACCAGCGCGCACATGGCCGAATGGCGCGCCGCCAGCGCCGCGCACGGCATCCACGACCGCACGATCACCGCCTATGAGGTGACCAGCGAGCGGATGCTCTGAACCTGGCGGTTCAGCAGCGCAGTCCCAGCACCCGTTTCTGCATGTCATAGGTCAGGCTGGAGCAGCCCTCCAGAAAGCGCCGTCCGGCCACGATGCGCAGGTCGACATCCCTTTTCTTGTCGCCGACGACGACGATCTCGTCCGAATCCGCGCCAGCCTGGTCCGCCGCGGCAATTCCGCTGGCATCGCCATAGTCGCTGTAGCGGACATCGGCGGTGGTCAGCAGCCGGGGACCGAGCGGGACGGGCCGGGCGAGCGTCATCTCGCGCGTGGGCCGCTCGATGCCGTAATAGATCAGTGTCTGGCGCGGTTCTGCGGTAAACTTCCCATCGCGCTTCTGCGCCAGCCAGTTGCCGGTGGGCGCGCTGACCAGGGTTTCGTCGCGCTGCAAGCTGAACTGGAAGCGCAACTTGTCGCCGTCCAGATCGAGCGTGGTGCCGACCCCCAGCCGGCCCAGAAAGCCGAAATTGTCGAGCGGCAGGATGAAGTCCTGCTCCCCGGGCTGCGGAGCGCGAAGGCGGAAGTTCACCTTCTTGTAAGGGAGCGAAGCGGGGCTGATGGGGCCGTCGGCACGGGTCGAGCTTTGGCGATCGGTCCAGAAGATGCGCTGCTTCCTTTCGCCTGCGCCATAATCGACCCGGTGCACCGACGAATTGCCGCTGACCTTTTCGGACCCGACCATGCTGCGAAACGCGATCATGCCGGGCTTGAGACCCAGCCGTTCCGCGACATCGGCGTTGAGCGTCGGCGCTTCGGGTGCCTCGGGCCGCACTTCCAGCCGCAACGGCTGGCCATTGATCGTGACGTCGATGACGGGGTCGGAGGAAAGAACGAGCTCGTCCGGCAGGGAAGCCCCCGACCTAGCCATGGCCATGGCTGGAGCGGCGAAAGCGACGGACAGAAGGACGAAACTGCAAGCGACCCGCATGAAAAACTCCCGTGCCGAATGAACACCACGGGAGCTATTCTAATAGCGGAAAGGCTGACCGGCAGATGAACTGCCGCGCCGTGCGATCAATAATTCGTGCGCGCCAGAAGCGAGGCCTTGGCGGCCTGATATTCGGCCGTGAGGCGTGCCACCATATCGGCGACGGTATCGACCTTGCCGACCGCGCCGATGCCTTGGCCGCTGCCCCAGATGTCGCGCCACGCCTTGGCTTCGGTATTGCCGCCCGAACCGAAATTCATCGTGCTGTAATCGCCCTTGGGCAGATTGTCGGGGTCGAGCCCGGCATTGACGATCGACTGGCGCAGGTAATTGCCCGACACGCCGGTAAACAGATCGGAATAGACGATATCCGCCGCCTTGCCCTCGACGATACCGTTCTTGTAACCGTCGTCCGCGCGTGCTTCTGCGGTCGCGATAAAGGCCGATCCGATATAGGCAAAGTCCGCACCCATGGCTTGGGCGGCGAGGATCGAGGCGCCGCAGGCGATCGATCCCGACAGCGCGATGGGCCCGTCGAACCAGCTGCGGATTTCCTGCATCAGCGCGAAGGGCGAGATGGTGCCAGCATGGCCGCCCGCGCCGGCTGCAACGGGGATCAGGCCGTCCGCGCCCTTTTCGATCGCCTTGCGCGCGAAGCGATCGTCGA
>CAXRCQ010000517.1:0-6413 GCA_964228845.1 Blastomonas sp. | reverse complement strand
CGAATATCGCTACAACCTCGCCGTCACGCTCAATTTTCTGGGCCGTGTCGACGAAGCCGAGGCTGCGCTCGAAGCGCTGATCGGCATGGCGGGCGACCATGCCCGCGCGCACCATCTGCTCGCCAGCCTGGGCAAGCAGAGTGTGCAGAAGAACCATGTCGCGCGGCTCGGCCAGACCTATGCCCGGGCACGCGAAGGGCGCGACCGGATGCTGCTCGGCTATGCGCTCGCCAAGGAACTCGAGGATATCGGCGAGCCCGAACGCGCGCTCGACATATTGTGCGAGGCCAATGGCGAGCACCGCCGCGCGCTCGAGTATGATTTCGCGCGCGATGCGGCCAATTTCGACGCGATCGAGACAAGCTGGGCACAGGTGCAGCAAGCGCCGCAGCGCGATGCACCATCCGACGCGCCGATCTTCATCATCGGCATGCCGCGCACCGGCACCACCCTGGTCGATCGCATCCTGTCGTCGCACCCTAAGGTGGAGAGCGCGGGCGAGCTGCAGGCGATGCCGCTCGCGGTCAAGCGCGCCGCGGGCACGCGCAGCCGCAACGTGCTCGATCCGGAGACCGTCATCGCGGCAGCCACCACCGACATGGGCGCGATCGGCCGCGACTATCTCGAACGCGCGCAGCACCATCGGCGCGATCCGGCCAGGCGCTTCATCGACAAGTTCCCCGGCAATTTCCAATATGTCGGCTTCATCGCGCGCGCACTGCCCGATGCGCGGATCGTCTGCCTGCGCCGCCATCCGATGGACACGGTGCTGAGCAATTTCCGCAACCTGTTCGCGGTCAGCTCGCGCTATTATGATTACAGTTACGACCTGCTCGACATCGCCGCCTATCATGCGCGGTTCGACCGGCTCATGCGCTTCTGGGCCGATCAGCTTCCGGGCCGCGTGCTGGAGGTGCGGTACGAGGATCTGATTGCCGACCAGGTCGGTCAGACCCGCCGCCTGCTCGATCATTGCGGGCTCGACTGGTCGGACGATTGCCTGTCCTTCCACACCAACAGCGCGCCGGTCTCCACGCCCAGCGCTGCACAGGTGCGCCGTCCCATCTACCGCGATTCCGTCGCGCGCTGGAAGCGCCATGCCGATGTGCTGGCGCCGGTTGCGCGGTTCTTCGAACAACACGGCATCGACGCCGCATGAAGAGGAGTGCTCCGACCATGATGCGCCTGACCCTGATCGCCGCCGCCGCGCTGACCGCCACGCCTGCCTTGGCTCAGCCCGATACCACGCCGCGCACGCGGGTGGTCTCGTGCGGAGTCGAGAGTTGCCTGCTCATTGCCGGCAAGCGCGCCGAAATCGGCATCCCGATCAGCGTCAACGGGCATCCGGTGGCGACAAGCGGACGGCGCTCCTGGAAGGCGCGCATCCCGGTGAGCCAGGTTCGCCGCTGGTCGGCACCCTATGCGCGCAGCATCGAAGTTTCAGTGGGAAATGAGGAGCATGACACCCGCTTGCCGGTCGGCCTGCTCGGAACACGCGGCGATCTCGCCATGCTGGTCGTCTCCGTCAAGTAATAACGGGGTGAAGGCGGAGTAATAAAAGTACAAAACTGGGTTATATATTGAAAGTTTTCTCCCGCGCGGCTATATCAGTCGCCAGCGGCCGCAGAGCTGCATTTGTCTGAAGCAGGAGAAAACCCATGAAGACCCGGCTCGTGGCGCTCGCCACTGTCGCGTTCGCCCTGACCGCCACCGGCGCGGTCGCCAGCGAAACCGCCCCCGCCACCAATCCCTTTGCCAAGGACCAGGCGATCCTCAACCTCGCCGATCTCGACCTCTCGACCGCCGATGGCCAGCAGCGCCTTGCCATCCGGGTCGATCAGGCTGCGCGCGCCGTGTGCGGCGATCGCCTGTCGGGCGTGCATCTGGCCGCCGAAGCCAAGACTCAGGAATGCCGTGCATCGGTCGCTGCCGATGTCCGCGCGCAGATCGAGCAGCGCCTCGCCCGCGCCAATGGCGCTTCGGGCGTCAAGCTCGCCTCGCTGCGCTGATAATCCTGCCCCGATCGCGACCGGCCCAATCTCCCAGAGGAGCGCCCGGTCGCGAACGGGTCATCTTGCCGGGGCGAGAATAGGCTCGGGCCACCAGGTTAGCGTGTGCACGTCATGCGCCGAGGTCCACAGCCCGTCGGTGGCATAGCGCAGCGCGCCGCTGCCCTCCGCTTTTCCGAGCCGCGCAACCACGGTCAGCGCCCTGGGGTCGATCGCGACAAAGGTCTGGTCCTCGGTGGTGCGCAGCCATACCAGCCCCGCGCCGGTGTCGATATCACCCCATTTCAGTTCCTTGCCGACCTTGACCCGCCCGGTCACCTCGCCGGTGGCGGGATCGATGCGCGCGACGGTGCCGTCGCCCTGTTCCTGCACCCAGACCGCGCCCTCGCCCGCCGCCGAAAAGGCCGGCGAATTGCCCAGCGCGATCGTCCTGGTCACCGCGTTTGTGGCAGGGTCTATGCGCTGCACAGTCTTGCCCTCGCTGCTGATCGCCCAGAGGGCATCGAAGCCGAAGACCAGATAATGCGTACCCTGCGTCACCGCGATGGTCGCAATGACCGCATTGGTCGCCGGATCGATCCGCGAGACAACGCCCTTGTTGTCGCTCGCCACCCAGATCGATCCCGCGCCCGCCACCACGTTCAGCTCGCCCTTGGGATTGGCAATTCCGGTGGGAACCGTCGCGACCTTTTCCGCCCTGGCGGTATCGATGCGGACAACCGCATTCTCCTTGCAATCGGCGACCCACAGGCTGCCATCGAGGATCGCCATCGCGCCGCAGGGCCGCGCCATCTCGACCGCCGCCAGCTTGCCACCGCGCGACCAGCGCTCGACCCGCCCGGCATTGGTCGCCCAGACGCTGTCGCCCTCGACCGCGAGGAAATCGGCAAAGCCGGGCACGTCGATCACCTGCTCGGCCGAGGCCGCGGTGACGATGAAAGCGGATAATCCCGTGGCCATCGCGGCGGCGGTCTTGCGAATCGTGGTCATGATCGTCCCCTCCAGTTGAAAACAGCTCAGGCCATTTGCGCGATATAGGCGCGCCAGCCGCCGAGATGCGTGATGTCCTCCGCGCCATCGAGCGCGCGCGGCTCGGCGACGAAGCCCTTGACGCTTGTTCCGTCCGACAAGGTCACCGTTCCGATCGCCAGCGGCGGCGGCACCTCGACGGTGAAGCTGCCGAATTCGGCGACGCCCAGTTCATAGACTTCGACCGCGATCGATGCCCCCTCGCCCGTGTGCACAAGCGCCGGCTTGGGCGGCACCGAATTGGCGATGGCATAGAGCCGGTATTCGGGTGCGGTCTCGAACGCGCCGACGAATATCGCGTCGCGCGACGTGAGCTGCCAGTGCAGCGGCATGTCCCTCAGGTGCGCGCCGACAACGGCGAGTTTCACGGTCTGCATTTTGCCCTCCAGATCGAGCGGGGGTGGAGATGGAAGCGACGCGGCGGCGAGATAGGCATCGGCGATATCGAGCAGCGCCCGGTCGCAATGCGCCGGGCCGATCAGCGTGATGCCGAAGCCGGTGCCGTTGTGCCGGGCACCGGCGGGCACGGCGAGCGCGGCCATGTCGAGCAGGTTGACGAAATTGGTGTAGAAACCGAGCGCGCTGTTGAGCGCGATCGGCGCGGCGAGCATCTCGGCCACGCGATAGGTGGTCCCGGCGGTCGGGAAGGCCATCATGTCGATGCCTTCCCAAAGCTCGTCCGCATGGCGCTTCAGCTCGGCCAGGCGGTAGATGCCATTGAACAGGTCGACCGCCTTGGTCTCCAGCCCGGCGGAGACGATCTCGCGCACCGTAGGATCGATGGCATCGGGGTTGCTGACGAGCAGGTCACCCAAGGCGGCGGTGCGCTCGGCCACCCAAGGACCGCCGTACAGCAGTTGCGCAGCCTCCTGCAGCGGCGCGTAGTCGATCTCGACGATCGAGCCGAGGCCCGTAAGCACGTCCAGCGCCCTGTCGTACAAATATTCCGCCTCGACATCGCCGAAGAACATGCGCTGGTCGCGGCGCGGCACGCCGATGGTGCGATGACCGCGCGGCAGATCGGCGAGCGGCCGTGACCAGGCATCCGCCGGGTCAAAGCCCGCGACGATCGCGTCGATCAGCCGCGCATCGGCGGTATCGTCGGTGAACACGGTGATGTAGTCGATCGAGCGGCACGCCGGCACCAGCCCGCGATTGCTCCACCGGCCCTTGCTCGGCTTGAACCCGATCAGATGCTGGAAGGCGGCGGGCACGCGGCCCGAGCCTGCGGTATCGGTGCCGAGCGCAAAGGCGACCAGCCCTGCCGCGACCGCGCTCGCCGAGCCCGAGCTCGATCCGCCGCTGACATAGGCGAGATTGTGCGCGTTGCGCGGCGCGCCATAGGGGCTGCGCGTGCCGTTGAGCCCGGTGGCGACCTGGTCGAGATTGGTCTTGCCGACGCACAAGGCGCCCGCCGCGAGCAGCTTCTCGACCACGCTCGCCGACGCCTCGGGTGCATAGGCAAAGGCCGGGCACGCCGCCGTGGTCTCGAACCCGGCGACATCGATATTGTCCTTCACCGCGAACGGCACGCCCGCCAGCGGCAAATGCTCGCCCGCAGCGACCCGCGCATCGATCGCGCGCGCCGCCTCCAGCAGCGCTTCGGGCGAGGCACGGCTGATCCAGATCTGCGGCTGCACCGCGTCATAGGCCGCGATGCGTTCGAGCGCCGCTTCAGCTTGCGCGACCGCACTGCTCTCACCGCTTTGCACCGACCCAGCGATGCGTGCAGCACTCAGGCGAAACGGCGCGCTCATCCGTGCCTCGTGAGCGCCAGGATCGGCTCGCCCGGCTGCACCGATTGCCGTTCCTTCGCATAGAGCGCTGCGACCGTGCCCGCGCCGGGGCTGTCGACGCGGCACTCCATCTTCATCGCCTCGATGATCGCGATGGCATCGCCCGCCGCGACCTCGTCGCCGACATTGACCAGCATCTTCCACACGCTGCCGCCGAACGGCGTCTCGATCAGGTCCGCGCCCTCGGGCACCTCGACCGCCGCGCTCTCTGCGACCGGAATGTCCGTCGGATCGATCCGGTCGAACTCGCCCCGCCGCTGCCATTCGGCGCGCTCGGCATCGAACGCGGCCTGGCGATTGGCTTCATAGGCGGCGATGGATTCTGCATTCTCCGCAAGGAACGCGCGATAATCGGCGAGGCGGAATTCGGATGGCTCGATGCGGATCGAGCGCCTGCCGCTGGGGAAATCGCGCCGCCATTCGGCCAGTTCCTCGGCGCTCACCGGATAGAAGCGGATCTGGTCGAAAAAGCGCAGCAGCCAAGGTTTGCCTTCGGTGAAGGCCTCGGTCTGGCGATAGGTGTTCCACACCTGGATCGTGCGCCCGAACAGCTGGTACCCGCCCGGCCCCTCCATGCCATAGATGCACATGTACGCGCCGCCGATGCCGACGACATTGGGCGGGGTCCAGGTGCGCGCCGGGTTGTACTTGGTGGTCACCAGCCGGTGGCGCGGATCGACCGGGGTCGCGACCGGCGCGCCGAGATAGACATCGCCCAGGCCGAGCACGAGATAATTGGTCTCGAAGATCAGATTGTCGACCGCTGCGGCATCGGGCAGGCCGTTGATGCGTCGGATGAACTCGATATTGTCCGGGCACCAGGGCGCATCGTCGCGCACCGTGCCCATGTACTTCTCGATCGTCTCGATCGTCGCCGGATCGCGCCAGCTCAAAGGCAGATGGACGATGCGCGAGGGAATGGTGAAATCCTCCAGATCTCCCAGCCGTTCCTCTGCCGCCATCAGCGCCGCAAGCGCTGCAGCCTGGTTCATCGTGCTGCCGTCGAAATGGAATTGCAGCGAGCGGATGCCGGGAACGATGTCGATCACCCCAGGCAGCGCCATGCGCTCGAGCTCGGTGAGCAGCGCCTGCACGCGGATGCGCAGCTCGATATCGAGCACGATCGGGCCATATTCGACCAGGATGTTGCGATCGCCCTGCTGCCGATAGACGGTGCGCGGGCGCCCCTGCCCTTCGGCGATGATGCCGAGGATCGGCGAGAGCGTCTCGATAGGGCGCGCGGGGCTCTGCATATGCCCCTCGCCGGTCGCGACCAACCGCCGCTGCAGGCTGTCCGCCGCGAAGGCGTCATGCGCGTTGACGGGGACGAAGCGCAGCCTGTCGCCGGGTGCGAGCTGGCCGATCTTCCACCGGTCTGCCGCGATGACGACGAACGGGCAGACGAATCCGCCGAGCGAAGGCCCGTCCGGCCCCAGGATGATCGGCATGTCGCCGGTAAAGTCGACCGCGCCGATCGCATAGGGGTTGTCGTGGATGTTCGACGGGTGCAGCCCCGCCTCGCCGCCATCCTTGCGCGCCCATTGCGGCTTGGGGCCGACCAGGCGCACGCCGGTGCGGT
>CAXRCQ010000516.1:0-6688 GCA_964228845.1 Blastomonas sp. | reverse complement strand
ATCGCGGCGCGCACCCGGCCCAACCTGTTCGACCTGCTCGTCGCCTTGTTCTCCGCGCTTGCCGGGGCCTACGCCATGATCCGGGGGCGCGAAGGCACGATCGTCGGCGTGGCCATCGCCACTGCGCTGATGCCGCCGCTGGCAACGGTCGGCTTCGGGCTTGCGACGCTCAACTCTACCGTCTTCTTCGGATCGCTGCTGCTGTTCGTGACCAACCTGATGACGATCGCCATCGCGGCTGCGGTGATGGCGCGGCTCTATGGCTTCGGCCCCAAGCTCACCAGCCGGCAGAGCGGCATGCAGGCGGCGGTGATCATCGCGGTGTTTCTGGGGCTGGCCATCCCTCTGGGCTACTCGCTCAGCCAGATCGCCTGGGAGGCGCGGGCGCAGCGCCAGGCGCGCGATGTGCTCGCCGATCAGTTCCCGCGTCAGGCCAAGATCGACCAGCTTGAGATCGATTTTGCGCGCGAGCCTCTCAGCGTGCGCGCGACCGTCCTGACGCCCCAGTATCGCAGCAAGGCGGGCGCGCAGGGCGAGGCGCTGCT
The DNA here is from genome assembly GCA_964228845.1 of Blastomonas sp. Lineage (GTDB taxonomy): Bacteria > Pseudomonadota > Alphaproteobacteria > Sphingomonadales > Sphingomonadaceae > Blastomonas. The sequence continues at coordinate 6,143 of CAXRCQ010000516.1, read as the reverse complement.
TGCCAAGGCTTTGGGCCGCCCGGTCAAGCTCACGCTCGACCAGTTTCGTGTCGGCACGGCGGCGGGAGACGCGGAAGCGGCGCAGATCGCATCGGCATCGGCCAGCGAGGCGACGCGCAAGGAGCGCGAAACGGCCGCTCTGGTCGGGCGCGAACTCGCGTTGCTGGCTGGCGTGGCACCCGAAGCCGTGCTGGTCGATCGCGACAAAAGGCTGGCGCAGGTGCGTGCCAGCCCGCTGCCCGACGCAAGCCTTGCCACCTATCGTGCGCTCGAGCAGCGGCTCGCCGAAGCCGAACCGCAATGGAGGCTGCAGCTGATTCCGCCAGCGCTTGCCTTGCCGGATGTCGCATTCGAGGATGACGAGCCGACCGGCGAGGGCGCGCAGAACCTCGCCCTGGCGATCTGGGCAGCGCGGCGCACCGGCCTTGGCGTGACTGTCGCAGGCAGCGGCAACAGGATCGAATTTGTTTTGACGAAATTGCGCGAAGCAGGCATCCCTTTCGAAAGCAATGTTTCGTCGGCGTCCGGCGCGAATGTGAGTCTTGATTGGGCTCTGTAGCTTCGGAGCGGCGCAATGACTGCCGGGGGGCAAGGGCTTGGACGCACTGATTACAGTGACCGAAGCAGATTTTGCTGCTGCCCTGTTGCGGGATTCGTTCGCCCTCCTTGATTTTGCTTCGCGTGAACTTCTGCTGTTTGCAGGCATCTGGTTCCTGATCGGCGCGCTGGACGATCTGGCGCTGGATGGCGCATGGCTCTGGAAACTGGTTCGCGCGCGCTGGCGAGGGGCCGAGCGACATATCGGCGCGCCCGATGCGCAGCCGCTGACATATGCCGTTTTCGTGCCTGCCTGGGACGAGCGCGAGGTGATCGGCGACATGGTGGCGCACTGCCTGATGCGCTGGCGCGACCAGAATTACCGGCTGTATATCGGCGTCTATGCCAATGACCCCGCGACCGCGCAGGCGGCGAGAGCAGGAGCAGCGGGCGATCCCCGTGTGCGCGTCGTCATGCTCGATGCGGAAGGGCCGACCTCCAAGGCGGATTGCCTCAACCGTCTGTGGCAGGTGCTGCAGCGCGATGGGGCGGAAGGGCGTTTCGCTGCCGACGCGGTCGTGCTGCACGATGCCGAGGATGTGGTACATCCTGCAGAGCTCCAGCTGTCCCGGCGCTGGCTGGCCGTGCACACCTATGTGCAGATACCCGTACGCCCGCTGATCGACCCCGCTTCGCCGCTCATCAGCGGACATTATGCCGATGAATTTGCCGAGGCGCATCTGCGCAAGATGCCGGTACGCAGCGCGATGGGCGTTGCGATGCCCTGCGCCGGCGTGGGCTGCGCGTTCCGGCGATCTGCGCTCGAGCGGCTGGCGGCGGAATCGCGCAGCAACGCGCCCTTTGCCACCGACAGCCTGACCGAGGATTACGAACTGGGCATCCGCATCCATGAACGCGGCGGGCGCGGGGCATTTGTCCGCGAACGCGACCAGCATGGCGATCTGATCGCGACGCGCGCCTTCTTTCCTTCCGACCTCACGGCATCGGTGCGGCAGAAGACACGCTGGATGATCGGCATTGCGCTGTCCGGCTGGGACCGTACCGGCTGGGGTGGTTCTGTCGGCGACATCTGGATGCGCGCGCGCGATCGGCGATCGGCGCTGGCGGCGGTGGTACTGGTCGCAGGTTACTCGGGGCTCGGCTTATGGCTGGCGAGCGGGATCGGCGCGGCGGCAGGCTTGCACTCGCCCGGTCCGATCGACCCGGTGGCGCGCATGCTGATGATGCTCACGGCTTGCACCCTGATCTGGCGTCTGCTTGTCAGGGCGGTCTGTACCGGTTGGGAGCATGGCTGGGCTCAGGCGATATGGTCGCTGCCGCGCGCGCTGGTGAGCAACATCATCGCGGTGATGGCGGCGCGCCGCGCGCTGATGGCCTATGCCGCCAGCCTCAGGGGCGCGGACCTGCCCTGGGACAAGACCCGGCACCGCATTCCGGCAGCGCCTGAAAGCGGTGCCTTGCCGGATCTTGGGGCATCCGCCGCCACGGCACCGGGCCATGGCTGAACTGTCGCCTCCTTTGGTGCGCGGTGCGCCGTGGCGCGGCCAGCCACTGGTCTTTTTGCTGACAATACTTTGCGTGTGGAGCGCGGCGCGCATTGCCTATCACTGGCCCGACTCCGCGCCTGCAAGCTCGGAGCGCCACTTTCCCGCAGCGGTTTCAAAACCGACACGATCGGCAGCGCCGGTGTTGGCACTGGCGGCGGCTTCGCGTCGGATAACAACCGGAGTAGCGGTTGCCCCGATGCCCAATGGACTGGCACGCATCGGCGTGGCGAAACCAGCGGCATTGCCCTTTGCCGTTGCCTTGGCACACCAGCAGCTATGGATGGAAAGTCTCGTCGCGGTCCCGGGTGGCGATGCGCAGCGACCATCGGCTGCTACATTCTTGCTGGATCCCTCGCTGATGCCGCCGGACGAATCGCCCGAACCTGCGAGTCACGCTTTCGACGTCCCGGTGATCAAGGCTGGCCGCAGCCGCTGGTCGGTTTATGGCTGGTCGCTGGTTCGTCAGGGCAGTGGCACGCGTGCGCTGGCTCCGGCAGGGCAATATGGCAGCAGCCAGGCTGGCCTGCTCGTCCGATATGCCCTGGCAGATTCGCCACACCGTCCGCTGATCTATGCGCGCGCTTCCGGTGCGCTGGCGCGCGGCGATGACCGTATGCTCGCCCTCGGCCTGTCGGCGCGACCGATCGTCGGATGGCCGATCGACCTGGCGGTCGAGCGGCGCATGGCGCTGGGGACGCGCCAGCGTGACCAGTTCGCGGTGATGGCAGTGGCGGGCCTGGCGGCTGAGCCGCAGCGCGACGGGCTCAACCTTGAGGCTTATGGCCAGGCCGGGCTGGTCGGACTGTCCGATCCGCTCGGCTTTTTCGATCTGCAGATGCTCGCCACGCGCACGGTGTACAAGACCGACACGGCCTCGGTTGCGCTGGGAGGGGGTCTGTGGGCGGGTGGCCAGCAGAACCCCAATGGACACGGCGGAAAGCCCTGGGCGTACCGGATCGATATCGGTCCGCGCGCGGCGGTGGCTGTTCCGGTCGAGCGCGGAACGCTGGCGCTTGCGCTCGACTGGCGGCAACGGATCGATGGCGATGCGCGCCCTGCCTCGGGTGCGGCGTTGACCTTATCCGCCGGTTTTTGAGGCAAAGCCTGCGCATCCGGTCGCTTGCCCCTTCTTATGACCGCACAAAGCGGCTAGCGTTTTCCCACCCATGGACGTCTATCTTCCCATCGCGAATCTTTCGGTCAACGCGCTCGTCATTGTCGGGCTGGGCGGGCTTGTCGGTATTCTTTCCGGGATGTTCGGCGTGGGCGGGGGGTTTCTCACCACGCCCTTGCTGATCTTCTACGGCATACCGCCGACCGTCGCGGCCGCCTCGGCCTCGACTCAGGTTACCGGCTCCAGCGTGTCCGGCGTGATCGCCTATAGCCGCCGGAAGGGCGTGGATTACCAGATGGGCGGCGTGCTGGTCGTCGGCGGCATTTTTGGCACGCTGGCCGGTGCGGCGCTGTTCCGTGCGCTGCAGCAGCTCGGCCAGATCGATACGGTGATCAACATCGTCTATGTGCTGCTGCTGGGATCGATCGGCGGGCTGATGGCGCGCGAGAGCCTGGCCAGCGTGCGCGCGCTTCGGCGAGGCGAGCAGTTGCCTGCCAAGAAGCGCCGACACCACCCGCTGGTCGCCAACCTGCCGCTGCGCTGGCGCTTCTATCGCTCGGGCCTGTACATTTCGCCGCTGGCACCGCTGATCCTCGGCTTTCTCACTGGAATCCTGACCATCCTGCTCGGGGTTGGCGGTGGTTTCGTGATGGTGCCTGCGATGCTCTATCTTCTGGGCATGGGCGCGCAGGTCGTGGTTGGCACATCGCTGTTCCAGATCCTGTTCGTGACGCTCGCCTCGACCATGGTGCACAGCCTGACGACCAAGGCCGTCGATATCGTGCTGGCGGTGCTCCTTCTCATCGGCAGTGTCACCGGCGCGCAGGTCGGGGCGCGTTTCGCCCAGAAGCTGCCGCCTGAATATCTGCGCCTGTTGCTGGCGACGCTTGTGCTGCTGGTCGCCGCGCGACTGGCAATCGGCCTGGGCTTCCGCCCGGCGGAAATCTATACGGTCGAGCTGCTCAAATGAAGGTGCTGCGCCTTGCCGGGCTGCTGCTGGGGGCATTGCTGCTCACCGGTGCGAGCGAACCGGTGCTGGTGCCCGAGGTTTCGCAGCGCGATATCCAGATCCAGTACGGGTTCACCGGGGCCGAGCTGCTGCTGTTCGGCGCGATCGCCTATCCCGGCGGCAATCCGCCTGCGCGCGACAGCGATATCGTGGTCATCCTCAAGGGTCCGCCGCAATCGATCATCCTGCGCGAAAAGCAGCAGATTGCCGGTATATGGATCAACGCTGCCAGCAGCGAGTTCCGCTCGGCCCCGGCTTATTATGCGCTCGCGTCCTCGCGGCCGATCGACAAGATCGTCGACAAGCGTACCGCAGCGATTTACGAATTCGGGCTCGACAATCTGCAGCTGTCGCCTGCCGGGACGATCGATCCCGCCGAGCAGCGCCGCTTCCTGGCCGGACTGGTCGATCTCAACCGCCGCGAAGGCCTGTACAAGCAGCAGGAGGGTAGCGTCGAGATCATGGAGGGCGTGCTCTACCAGGCGCGCCTCTCGATCCCGGCAAGCGTTCCGACGGGAATCTACACGGCGGAAACCTTTCTGGTGCGCGATGGCCAGGTGTTGGCAGCGGCGGTGCGCGAGATCGAGGTGCGCAAGTTCGGTTTCGAGCTGCTCGTGGCAAATGTCGCCGAATATCAGCCGTTCTTCTATGGCGTGTGCGCGATCCTGATCTCGTTGGCGCTCGGCTGGTTGGGCGGGGTTGTATTCCGCAAGATCTGACGGCACCGCCCAGCCGAGGTCATAGAGGGAAAATTTACCCAATCTCTCTATGCCTTGCAGCCTGTTCGTAACGCGAAAAGGCAGCAGACAGCCCGATGGTCGATCTCAACCCCCGCAGCTTTCAGGGCCGCAACCCCGTCTCGCCCGCCAATGTGCCCGACATGCCCCTGATTGTGCAGCGCCCGGTCGAACAGCTGCGGATCGGCGAAGTGGTGGAAATTGCCGGGTCCAGTTCGCAGATACTGCTCGACGCTTCGCGGCTGAATGCACTGGTCGACCATAGCGATCCCAGCGTGTCGATGGCAGGGCAGGTCGGCAGCCAGGTCAAGATCCGCATGGGCAGCCGCTGGCTGGTCGCCAATGTCCGCACGCAGCGGATGCATCAGCGCGAGGCCGGGCTGATCGTCTGCCAGATCGATTTTCTGGGCGAGGGCGAGGAAGAGAAGCTGACCGGTCGCATCTTCAACTTCCGGCGTGGGGTGACGCGCTATCCGGTGCCCGGAACGCCGATCTATGCGATGACCAGTTCCGACCTGAAACAGGTCTATGCCGCCGATGCGCGTCCGCATATCGAGATCGGGACCGTCTACCCCACCAGCGACACGCGCGGGGCGCTTTATGTCGATGCGCTGCTGGGCAAGCATTTCGCGCTGCTGGGATCGACCGGTACCGGCAAATCGACCGCGGCCGCGCTGATTCTGCACCGGATCTGCGACATGATGCCCGAAGGGCATATCGTGATGATCGACCCGCATGGCGAATATTCGAGCGCCTTCGCCCAGAATGGCGAACTGTTCGATGTCGGCAACCTTGCCATGCCCTATTGGCTGATGAACTTCGAGGAACATTGCGAAGTCTTCCTGACCTCGCATGGCGCAGACCGGCAGACCGATGCCGAAATTCTGGCCAAATGCCTGCTGGGCGCGCGGATGAAGAGCAAGATGGCGCAAGGCAATGCCCGGATCACCGTCGACACGCCGATCCCGTACATGCTCTCCGACCTCACCGCCAATATCCAGAACGAGATGGGCAAGCTCGACAAGGCAACCTCGAGCGCGCCATTCCTGCGGATCAAGGGCAAGATCGAGGAGGTCAAGGCCGATCCGCGCTACAGTTTCATGTTCTCCGGCATGCTGGTCGGTGACACGATGCTCGATTTCATCAGCAAGATCTTCCGCCTGCCCGCCGATGGCAAG
>CAXRCQ010000515.1:0-6535 GCA_964228845.1 Blastomonas sp. | reverse complement strand
AGTTCGACGGCGGCACCATTGCTAAGCGCCGCAGCGCGTGTCGGAATAGCCGGCGCAATCACTGTCGCCGAAGGAGCCGCGTCATGCGTCGTGACGACCGGATCGCGATCAAGGACCGGCGGCGAAGCTACAGTAGCATTTGCGACATGCGGGCGTTCGATGGTCGGCACCGGCTCCTTCCGGCGGCGACGCATCAGGAAGAATGCCGCGAGGCCGACACCGCCGACACCCAAGAGCGCAAGCAGCAGGGCGGCACTCGAGGCGTCTTCAACCGGCGCGGGGACGGGTTCAAGCGCAGCGCGGTTCGCAGCGATCGTCTCGGCCGAGGCCGCAGGCAGCGGAGCGATTTCTTCGCTTGTCGCAGACTCGGAATTGGATTCGACCGGCGTCGCTGCCACAGCGTCGACGACGGGACGCGAGACTTCGCGTGCCGGCGTGGCTCGGCTGGCCACGACCGGTGCGGGTGCTGCTTCGCGTGTCGCGCTATCGGTGGGGGCCGCCTCGTTCGCAGGCAGGGTTGTGACCGGCTCCGGGTCAGGCAGGACGATGACCGGCGCGGGTGTAGCGGTGGCTGCAGGCACGCTTGTAGTCGTGGTCGGAGCAGTGTCCGGCAGCACGATCACGGGCTGTTCCTGCGCCGATGCGGGGAACAGGGGGAGCGCGGCCATCGCTGCAATCGCGAGGGGGGCGCTGGTGAGCATATGGCGGGTCTTGGTCATGGGTCTAAAAACGACCACGATTCCGGCCCTGTTCCTGTAATCTGCCGTTCAGACAAGGATAAGCGGCTGAAAACAAACAGGAGGCGTTCGCCAATTCCCGACGGCACGCAAACGGCTTGCGACGAACCGATCGGGGTTCGGCACATTACTGCGCGCTTCTGTTTACTTTTCGTTCCGGTCTTTGCATGGTCGAATCCGTGAGCCAGCCGCTGCCCCTCCCTGCCCTCCACGCCAGCCATGCCGGAACCTGGCTGCGCGATGCGAACGGATCGACGCGCGGCTGTTCCAAGGGCGAGGCGGCCATGGCGGCTGCCGACACGCCGCTCCTCATGATGAACGCGCCGCTCGTGGCGAGTAGGCTGGGCTATCCCGACCTGTCCGGCCTCGACCTGCTGGAGCTGTTCGCTTTCGTCCATCCGGCCCGCTTTTGCGTTCCCACGCCGAAGGGGCTGGCCCATGCCCTCGAGCTGGATGAGCCTGCGGATGACGCGGACGTGCCGCTGCTCCTGCAAAAGGCGGCAGGCGCGCTGGTTGCGACGTGCGAAAGGGAGAACTGGGCGGAACGCGAGGGTGCGTGGTCGACGCTCCAATCGCTGACGCGGCTGCGCTGGCCATGGGCGAACGTGCTCGCGCCCCATGTGCGCAAGCCCGAAAAGGCCGAGAAATGGCTCTTCACCAAGCTTCCCGAATGGGAAGAGGCGGCAGAGCGTCCCCAACCGTCACAGGTCCTGATCGACGAGCCGGAGATCGAAGCGCAGCTCGAACGGCTGACCGGCGAAGGAGCAGAGCGGCGCGACGGGCAACGGCTGTTTTCACGCGGGGCGGGCCATGTCTTCTCGCCGCGAGACCGGCAAAAGCGGCCCCATGTTCTCCTCGCGCAGGCAGGAACGGGCATCGGCAAGACACTGGGTTACCTTGCCCCCGCCTCGCTCTGGGCCGAGAAATCCGGCGGGACGGTCTGGGTTAGCACCTATACCAAGAACCTCCAGCGCCAGCTGCGCCGAGAAAGCACGCGGGCCTGGCCGGCGACCCGGCCCGACGGCTCGCCCCCCGTGGTCGTGCGCAAGGGGCGCGAGAATTATCTCTGCCTGCTCAACCTCGAGGATGCGCTGCAGGGCGGCTTCCAGAACCGCGCCGCGGTGCTGGCGCAGCTGGTCGCGCGCTGGGCCGCGTACAGCCGCGACGGCGACATGATCGGCGGCGATCTGCCCGGCTGGCTCACCACGCTGTTCCGCCGCGCAGGCGTCACCGCGCTGACCGACCGGCGCGGCGAGTGCGTCTATGCCGGCTGCCCGCATTATCGCAAATGCTTCATCGAACATGCCGCGCGCTCCAGCCAGAATGCCGACCTGGTCATCGCCAACCATGCTTTGGTGATGGTCAACGCGGCGCGCGCGCGCGAGCAGCAGGGTCGCCCGACGCGGATCATCTTCGACGAGGGCCATCACCTGCACGATGCCGCCGATTCGATGTTCGCGGTCGCGCTGACCGGGCAGGAAACGGTCGAGATGCGCCGCTGGGTGATGGGGCCGGAGGGCAAGTCGCGCGGACGCAGGCGTGGGCTTGCCGCGCGCCTCTCGGACGTCGCCTCCTATGACGAAGCGGGCGGGCGCGCGATCGAGCAAGCGCGGATCGCGGCCGAGGCGCTGCCCGGCGAAGGCTGGCTTGCGCGGATCCGCGAAGGCGCGGCGTCGGGCGAGATCGAGCAGCTGCTCGCCGCGATCCGGGGCACGGTCTATGCCCGCGACGAGAGTGGTGCGGAGGACGCAGGGTACGGCATGGAAACCGAACTCGCCGAACTCGACGGCCCGCTGATCGCCGCCGCGATGGAGGCCGCGCGGGCAATCGATGCGCTGCACCAGCCGCTGGTCGCTCTGGGACGCAGGCTGGAAGTGCTGATCGAGGACCCGCCCGACTGGCTCGACGGCCCGGCGCGCGCGCGCATCGAAGGCGCCCTCGCCTCGCTCGGCTGGCGGATCGACCTGCTCGCCGCCTGGGCCTCGCTGCTCGGGCGCATCGGGGGACCTGCGGACCCCGATTTCGTCGACTGGCTCGCGCTCGACCGCGTCGAGGGCCGCGAATATGACATGGGGCTGCACCGCCGCTGGCTCGACCCCGGCAAGCCGCTGGCAGAAGCCGTCATCAAGCCCGCGCATGGCGTGCTGGTCACCTCCGCCACCCTCAAGGCCGGGGAGGACTGGACCCCGGCGATGATGCGCACCGGCGCGGTGCATCTGGAAAAGCCGCCCGAACTGTTCGAGGCGCGCAGCCCGTTCGATTATGCCAACCAGGCCGAGGTGCTGATCGTCACCGATGTGAAGAAGGGCGATATCGCGGGGCTCGCCGGAGCTTATGGGCGGCTGATCGAGGCCGCAGGGGGCGGCGCTCTGGGCCTGTTCACCGCGATCAACCGGCTGCGCGCGGTGCACGGACGCATTGCCGACCGGCTCGCGCAATCGGGCCTGCCGCTCTACGCACAGCATGTCGACCCGATGGAGACCGGGACCCTGGTCGATATCTTCCGCGACGATCCGCGCGCCTCGCTGCTCGGCACCGACAGCTTGCGCGACGGGGTCGACGTGCCCGGCGATTCGCTGCGGCTGGTCATCATGGAAGGCGTGCCCTGGCCCAAGCCCGACATATTGCACCGGGCGCGCAAGCTTGCGGGTGGCGGCAGCAAATATGACGACATGATCATCCGCGCGCGGCTTGCCCAGGCGTTCGGGCGGCTGATCCGCCGCGCCGACGATCGTGGGCGGTTCGTGATGCTCTCCTCGGCCTTCCCCTCGCGGCTGCTCAGCGCGTTTCCCAGCGGAACGCCCGTGCGACGCGTGACGCTTTCGGAAGCTTTACAAGCGGTGCAATCTGGCGTTTCTGCGCGAGGAAACGAGGGCGCGCGATTCGATCCCGTGACGGGACCGGGGGGAGAGATGCGATGAAAAGGCTGACCTTGCTGCGGCACGCCAAATCGGACTGGCTCGACCGTTCGCTGCGCGACTTCGACCGCCCGCTCAACGCGCGCGGCCTGAAAGGCGCCAGGGCGATGGGCTATTATGCCGCCGAGAAGAAGATGGTGTTCGACGCCGTCGTCGCCTCGCCTGCGGTGCGCGTTACCGAGACGATCGACCATTTCGAGACCGCCTATGGCCAGACGCTGCACCCCGATTGGGACCGGCGCATTTATCTCGCCTCGTCGGTGACGCTGATCGACGTGCTGCGCGGGGTGGACGACGGCGCCAACCATGTGCTGATGGTCGGGCACAATCCCGGGCTCGAGGATCTGGTGTTCGATCTGGTACCCGATGACGGGTCGAGCCCGCTGCGCGATGTGGTCGAGGAGAAATTCCCCACCGCCGCGCTCGCGATCATGGACCTGAGTATCGACAGCTGGGCAAAGCTCGACAACCGCACCGCGAAGCTGATCGAGGTGACCCGCCCGCGCGATCTGGACCCCGAACTGGGCCCGCAGGACGACGACTGACGTCATGCCGAAAACGATGCCCGACACGATCCTGCGGCGCGCGGGGCCGGACGATGCCGCCAAGCTCGCGCTGATCGGTTCGGCGACGTTTCTCACCGCCTTTGCACACGACCATCCCGGCCAGGCGCTGATCGATCATTGCAGCATCGAGCATGGCACAGCGCGCTATGCCGACTGGCTCGACAAGCCGGAATACGCGTTCTGGCTGCTGGAAACGCCGCTCGGCGCGCCGGTCGGCTATGCGATGTTGAGCCCGCCCGAGCTCGATATCGAGCCGCAGCCCGGATCGGTGGAGCTGAAGCGCATCTATGCGCTGTCGGGCTGGCAGGGTGCTGGCCTCGGCCGCAGGTTGATGGACGCGGTGATCGAGGAGGCGCGCGCACGCCAGGCCACGTGCCTGTATCTGTGCGTCTATACCAACAATCCCGATGCGCAGCGCTTCTACGAACGCTTCGGGTTCGAGCGCGTCGGGCAGCAGCAGTTCATGACCGGCAACGTGCCCTTCACCGACTGGATCATGCGCAAGCCGCTCTGAACCGCAGCAGATGCTGGCTCAAGCCGCTTCCAGCGCCGCTGCCAGGCGGTCGCGGATCGCACGCAAGGCGGCAACGTCAATGGCTGGCGCAGCTGAAACAGGCGCGGTTACCGCCACCGTCTCGGGCTTGACCGACTTGCCCGCCAGATATTGCCGCGCCCCGCGCACGGTAAAGCCCTCGCGGTTGAGCAGCCGGTCGATCGTCCGCAATGTCTCGACATCCTCGGCGCGGTAATAGCGACGCCCCCCGGCGCGCTTGAGCGGCTTGATCGTGTCGAACTGCGCTTCCCAATAGCGCAGGATGTGCGGTTTCACCCCCAGCTCCGCCGACACTTCGCCGATGGTGCGCATGGCACCTTCGGCCTTGGTCTGGGCAGGATCAGTCACTGCCGGCGATCCTTTCCTTCATGATCTGGCTGGCGCGGAAGGTGAGAACACGGCGTGGTGTGATCGGCACCTCGACCCCGGTCTTGGGGTTGCGGCCGACGCGCTCGCCCTTGTCGCGCAGCAGGAAGGTGCCGAAGCCCGAAATCTTGACATTCTCGCCGCGCTCCAGCGCGTCGGTCATGTGGTCGAGCACCGATTCCACCATCTGTGCCGCGTCCGCGCGAGAAAGCCCAAGTTGATGATTGATCGTGTCAGCCAGGTCAGCCCTGGTCAAAGTGCCCACCGAACGCATTGCCCTATCTCCTCGACCCCTTATGCGACGAGATTAGCGGATCGAGGTTATATTGGCAAACGATCGCAACGTAAAAACAGTGCGAATAGAGGGCATTGGTAGATAAAAATTGCGCAAGGTTAATAGCGTATTACTGCAGCGCCCCAGGTCAACCCGCCGCCCATCGCCTCGAGCACCAGCAGGTCACCGCGCCGGATACGTCCATCGCGCACCGCCGTGTCGAGCGCGAGCGGGACAGATGCGGCAGACGTGTTGGCATGCTGGTCCACGGTGACCACCACCTTTTCGGACGGAAGATTGAGCTTTCGCGCGGTGGCATCGAGAATGCGCGCATTCGCCTGGTGCGGCACCACCCAGTCGATATCCGCGCTGCTCAGGCCCAGCCGGTGCAGCACCTGTTCCATCACCTCGGCCAGATTGACCACGGCGTGGCGGAACACCTCGCGTCCCTTCATCCGCACCTTGCCCACGGTACCGGTGGTCGAAGGGCCGCCATCGACATAGAGCAGATCGTGATGACGGCCATCGGCATGCAGTTCGGTGGTCAATATGCCCCGCGCAGCCGTATCGCCCTCGGCAGCGGTCTCCAGACCGAGCACCACCGCACCCGCGCCATCGCCGAACAGCACGCAGGTGCCGCGATCCTCCCAGTCGAGAATGCGGCTGAACGTCTCGGCACCGATCACCAGCGCGCGCCGCGCCATGCCGGTGCGCAGCATCGAGTCCGCGACGCTGAGCGCGTAAAGGAAACCGGAGCAAACCGCCGCGACGTCAAAGGCCATGCCGCCGGTCATGCCGATGGCCGCCTGCACCTTGGTAGCGGTCGCGGGGAAAGTATGATCGGGCGTCGCGGTCGCCAGCACGATCAGATCGACATCGCTTCCTTGCAGCCCCGCTGCCTCCAGCGCCGTGCGCGCTGCGGCGATTGCCAGCGAACCCGTGGTCTCCTCCGGCGCCGCGATATGGCGGAACTTGATACCGGTGCGCTCGGTGATCCACTCGTCCGAGGTATCGACGGTCTCGGCCAGCTCGGCATTGGAAACCCGCCTGGCGGGCAGTGCCGATCCCGTGCCCAGAATGACACTGCGCGTCGCCGGAGCCTGAAAAGTCATTTTGGAAGT
>CAXRCQ010000514.1:0-2656 GCA_964228845.1 Blastomonas sp. | reverse complement strand
GTCAGCCCCTCGATCTCGCTCTTCACATAGCCAAGGCTCTCGACGATCATATCGGGATTGGCGGTCTGCGGACTGTCGTCCTCGCTATATTCGAAGCCGCGGCGCAGATCGGCCAGCGCCTCGTCATGGCGCTCGGCGATGACGGCCTTGCGCGGATCAACCTTCTGCCAGGCCGCAAATGCGGTCTCGACATCGGCCCAGCCCCGGGCGATCGCGCGGTCGGCGCACAGCGCCGTGGCGTTGAGCGTGCGGTCGGGACAGGGCGCGGCGGGGCTAGAGGCCGCGAGCAACAGGGCGGGCAGCAGGATCACGAGAAACTCCAGTCAGGCGCGACCCTGGCTGCCCATCTTCCCGTTTTTCATCGCCGAAAGCAACGAGCTTCCGGGGCGTGATCCTATTTGCCGGTCCAGTTCGGCGCGCGCTTCTGGGCGAAAGCGGCGGCGCCCTCGCGCGCGTCGTGCGAGGTCATCACGGGGCCAACGATTTCCTGCTGCTTGGCCCACATTTCCGCGTCGCTCCAGCCGCGCGATTCGACGATCACCTGCTTGGAAACGCGCACTGCAAGCGGGCCATTGGCGCTGATCTTCGCCGCAAGCTCGAGCGCGCCGTCGATCGCGGGCGTCTCGACGACGCGGTTGACGAAGCCGATCTCGTAGCCGCGCTGGGCCGAGATGAAATCGCCGGTCAGCGCGAGCTCCATCGCGATGCGCGGCGGCACCTGGCGCGGCAGGCGCATTAGGCCGCCGGCAGCCGCAGCGAGGCCGCGCTTGGTTTCGGGAATGCCGAACTGCGCCTTGCTGTTCGCGACGAGCAGGTCGCAGGTGATCGCGACCTCCATGCCGCCTGCCAGCGCATAGCCATCGACCGCAGCGATCAGCGGCTTCTTGGGCGGCGACTCGACGAACCCGGCGAAACCCTTGCCCTTCACCATCGGCAGTTCGCCGGTGAGAAACGCCTTCAAGTCCATGCCCGAGCAGAAGGTGCCGCCTGCACCGGTGACGATGCCGACGCGCAGATCGTCATTGGCGTCGAGTTCTTCCATCGCTGCGGCCATGGCTTCGGCCACTGCGCGGTTGACGGCGTTCTTGGCCTCGGGCCGGTTGATGGTCATGATCAGGACGCCGTCCTGCGCCTGGGTGGTCACTTCGGTCATGCAAATCTCCCAATTCTCACCGGCGAAGCCGGAAAATCTCTTTTTTTCTTCGCGGCTTCGCGTGATCCAAGGCCTTTGAATTTCACGCGAAGACGCGAAGGCGCGAAGTCTTGTGTGTCTCCCGCCGCCTGGCTCAGAACAGCAGATCGGCGAGCTTCGCACGGTGCCAGGCGGCGTCGCCGAACTGGCTGGCGTGCCAGATCGCGCTGCGGCGGTAGAGCCCCGCATCGCAATCGTGCGTGAAGCCGAAGCCGCCGTGGAACTGAACCGCGCGATCGGCGGCGAAGCTGTACGCCTGGTCGGCGCTCGCCTTGGCCATGCGCACCGCGATCTCGCCCACGCCCTGCTGGCCGAAATTGTGCGCGGCGCTGAGCATGTGCGAGCGCGCTTTTTCATAGGCCACATAGGCGTTGGTGATCGGGTGCTTGAGCGCCTGATATTCGCCGATCAGCTTGCCGAACTGCTTGCGGGTTTTCAGATATTCGATCGTGTAGTCGATCGCGCTCTGCGTGCCGCCGCACATTTCCGCGGCCTGGAGCAGCGCGCTCGCGAGCTCGATCTGGTTCAGCGCGGTGGCCGACCGGCCCGCATCGAGCAGCGCCGCAGCCGGGATGGTGATGCCGTCGAGCGTCAGCTCATAGGTGCGCCGCGTCTCGTCGACGATCGTCTCGCGGCGCAAGGCGCTGTCGGCAATCGCGGAGCGCTCGATCAGCGCCAGCCGCACCGCGCCATCCACCGTGATCGTCGCGATCACGAGCGCCGCGTCCCTGGCATAGGCAACGAACTGCTTGGTGCCGCTGAGTGCATAACCCTCGCCGCTCGCCCTGGCGGTCGCCTCGACATGGGCCAGCGTCCAGTCGCCATGCGGCTCGTACAGCGCCAGCGTCGCGATCTCGCCCGCGACGATGCGCGGCAGCCATTCACCGCACTGCGTCTCGTCCGCTGCCGCCAGCAATGCCTGCGCCGCGACGGTGCAACTGGCAAAGGGCGTGGTCAGCAGCCGCCGCCCCATCTGTTCGGCGATCGGCGCGACCTCGGCCATCGACAGGCCGACGCCGCCATGCGCCTCGGGAACCGCGATACCCAGCCAGCCCAGTTCGGCAATTTCTTGCCAAACCGCCGGGTCATAGCCGCGCTCGTCTTCCATCAGCTTGCGCACCTTGTCGATCGGCGACTTGTCGCGGCAGAAGCTGGTGGCGACATCCATCAGCTCGATCTGCTCTTCACTGTAACCGAGGCCGCCAAGATGATTGGCGAGATTCTCTTCGCTGAAAGCCATATTTAGCGTCCTTTCGGCAGGCCGAGAACATGCTCGGCGACGATGTTGCGCTGGATCTCGGACGTGCCGCCGCCGATCGTGGCGGAGAAGCTGTTCAGATAGCTGCGGTGCCAATAGCCGTTGTCCACCGCGCAAGGATCATCGACATAATAACCGCCGCGCGTGCCCTGGAAGGCCAGCGAGAATTCGGTCAGCTCGCGGATCATCTCGGTGCGCGCGAGCAG
>CAXRCQ010000513.1:0-8596 GCA_964228845.1 Blastomonas sp. | reverse complement strand
CACCGGGATATTGTGATCCTTGGCCCATTTGATGAAGTCGGCGACGATCAGGAAATAGCCAGGAAAGCCCATGCCGACGATGACGTTGACCTCGAATTCGAGCCGGTCGAAATAGGCCTTGCGCTCCTCCTCGGTCAGGTCGGGATAGGCCTCGAGCCGCTTTTCGAGCCCTGCGAACGCATCGGCGCGCAACTGCGCCGCCTCGCCCTCGAGATCGCCGGCGAGGCTGGGCAGGATCGGCTTGCGCTTGGGCGGCGCATAGGCACAGCGTTGGGCCACGACCAGCGTGTTGACCAGCGCCTCGGGCAGATCGCTGAACAGCTCGCGCATCATCGGCGCGGACTTGATCCACGCCTCGGGCGAGCTGCGGTCGCGATTGGCCGCGCCGACATATTCGCCGCGTGCGATGCATAGCATCGCATCGTGCGCGGCATGGAATCCGGGATCGGCATAGCAGGCCGGGTTGGTCGCGACGATCGGCAGGTTCCGCGCATAGGCAAGGTCGAGCAGCGCATTTTCCGCGAGTGTCTCGATCTCCTCGCCGCGGCGGCAGAATTCGACAGAAAGCCGGTCGCCGAAAAGCGCCTGGAGCTGGTCGCAATAGCTCTCGGCCTCTGCCTGCTGTCCGGCGGCGAGCAGCTTGACCAGCGCCCCCTCACCCGCTGCGGTCAGTGCGATCACGCCATCGGTGCGGCCTTCGAGCCGGTCGAACGGCACATGCGCGGGCAATTCGAGCGGTCGGTCGAGATGCGCGTGCGACACCAGATCGCACAGATTGTCATAACCCTTCTCGTTCTGGGCATAGAGCGCCAGCCAGTCGAGCGTGGGCGATGCGGGATTGCTGCCCGGCCGCGCGACGCACAGCAAGGTGCCGATGATCGGCTGGATACCTGCATCGAAACAGCCATCGGCAAAGGCCATGCCCGCATAGAGCCCGTTGCGATCGGCCAGCGCGATCGCGGGAAAGCCCCGGGCATGCGCGGTCTTGGCGATCGCCTTGGGCTCGATCGCGCCTTCGAGCATCGTATAGGCGCTGAACACGCGCAGCGGGACGAAGGGTTCATAGGCCATGGGAAAACGCTAACCTTTGCCCCGCGATTCGGAAACCGGGGCGCTTACTCGCCAGTGGATAAGTCCTTGGCAGCAATCTTGCGCCGCACATCGCGCACCGTCGACCAGATGCCGTAGAGGATCAGCACCGCGAGGAAGACCCACACCCACACGGGAATGTTGCGCCCGGCAATCGCCAGATAGACATAGGCCGAGACGAAACAAGCACCGGCGCACATCACCGGCAGCACGGTCGGCCTGCCCGCGCGCGCATTGCGCACCAGCCAGGCGATGCTGGCGAGGAACAGCGGGATCGCGCCGATATAGATGGTCGCGAAGATCACCGGATTGACGCCATATTGCGCGCCCAGTCCGTTGGCCCAGGTGCTGATAGCGTCGATCATCGGTGCGGTGTCCTTGCTGTCAGGTCATAGTTTCACGTCACCCCCGCGAAGGCGGGGGTCCCGCTTCTACTCAAGGATATGAGAAAAGCGGGATTCCTGCTCTCGCGGGAATGACGGGGCTATATCAGAAATTTCGACAGCCGCACGCCCGCCGTTACAGCAGTTTCTCGATATCCGCCTTGAGCTGCTCGGGCTTCACCATCGATCCATAGCGCGCGACGACATTGCCCTTGCGGTCGATCAGGAACTTGGTGAAGTTCCACTTGATCGCACGGCTGCCCATCAGCCCGGCCTGCTGGCTCTTGAGATATTTCCACAGCGGATCGGCTTCCTCGCCATTGACCGCGATCTTGGCGGAAAGCGGGAAGGTCACGTCATAGGTCAGCGAGCAGAAATTGCGGATCTCCTCGGCATCGCCCGGTTCCTGCGCGCCGAACTGGTTGCACGGATAGCCGAGCACCTCGAACCCGCGATTCCCGTATTCGCGATGCAGCGCCTCAAGCCCTTCATATTGCGGCGTGAACCCGCATTTCGATGCGGTGTTGACGATCAGCAGCACCTGGCCCTGATAATCGGAAAGCGGCTTGGAGCTGCCATCGGGCAGCGGCATCGTGTAATCGAAAACGGTCATGCGATCCTTCCATCGTGCAGGCGGACAACCCGGTCCATGCGCGTGGCCAGTCTTTCGTTATGGGTGGCCACCAATGCCGCGCTGCCCTCTTCCCTTACAAGATGCAGGAACTCGTCGAACACTCTGTCGGCGGTCGCCTCGTCCAGATTTCCGGTCGGTTCGTCGGCAAGCACGACTCTGGGACGGTTGGCGAGCGCGCGCGCGACCGCGACGCGCTGCTGTTCGCCGCCCGAGAGCTGGCTGGGGCGATGGTCGAGCCGCTGGCCGAGGCCGAGCCGCGACAGCAGCTCGGCGGCGCGATCCGAAGCCTCGTCGCGGGTGCGCCCCATGATGAGCTGCGGCAGCACGACATTCTCGCGCGCGGTGAAATCGGGCAGCAGATGGTGGAACTGATAGACGAAGCCCAACGCCGTCTTGCGCAGCCGGGTGCGGCCGTTGCTGTTCAACTGCGCCGCCTCTTCGCCCGCGATGCGGATCGACCCGGTAAAGCCGCCCTCGAGCAGACCAACGGCTTGCAGCATGGTCGACTTGCCCGATCCCGAAGGCCCGAGCAGCCCGACGATCTCGCCCGGTCCGACCGAGAGGTTGACGCCCTTGAGCACGTCGATGGTGACGCCGCCCTGCGCGAAGCTGCGACGAACATCGGTGAGCAGGATAACGGCATCACTCATAGCGCAGCACCTGCACGGGATCGGTCGAGGACGCCTTGAACGCCGGATAGAGCGTCGCGAGGAAGCTGAACAGCAGCGCCATCGCCGCTATCCCCGCCACCTCGACCGGGTCGGTACGGCTGGGCAGTTCGGTGAGGAAGCGGATCGACGGATCCCAGAGCTGCTGGCCGGTCACGAACTGCACGGCGAGCACGATGCTCTGGCGGAAATAGAGGAAGACGAAGCCCAGACCAAGCCCGGTGACCGTGCCCAGCGACCCGATGATGAGCCCCACGGTGATGAATATCTTGAGCAGCGAATTGCGGCTGGCCCCCATGGTCCGCAGGATCGCGATGTCGCGGGTCTTGGCGCGCACCAGCATGATCAGCGACGAGAGGATGTTGAACACCGCGACCAGGATGATGATCGACAGGACGATGAACATCGCGACGCGCTCGACCGCCAGCGCCTCGAACAGCGAGGCGTTGATCGTGCGCCAGTCGTTGACCACTGCCTGGCCGCGCAGCTTCGCCTCGAGCGGCGCGAGGATCTCGCGGACCTTGTCGGCATCGCGGGTCGTCACCTCGATCATGCCGACCTGATCGCCGAGCAGCAGCAGAAGCTGCGCGTCGCGGATGGGCATGATGACAAAGGCCTTGTCATAGTCATACACGCCGATCTCGACGATCGCAGCGACCTCGTAGAGGATCTCGCGCGGCACCGTGCCAAACGGGGTAGACCGCCCCGCCGGGTTGATGATCGTGATGCTGTCGCCAACATTCACCCCCAGATTCTGCGCCAGCCGCGATCCCAGCGCGACCTTCGACGCCCCGGCCTTGAGTTCGCTCACCGACCCTAGCACGGTCTTGTCCTTCAATGCGGCGATATCGGGCGCATCGGTGCCGCGCACCAGCACCGCTTCGACCCGGCCGTCGAAATTGACCAGCAGTGGCTGCTCGATCAGCGGCGAAGCGGCGACCACGCCATCCATCCTGCGCGTCTGCTTGAGGATGTCCTGCCAGTCGTTGAGCCGCCCGCCATAGCCCTGCACCACGGCATGGCCGTTCAGGCCGACGATCTTGTCGAGCAGTTCGGCGCGAAAGCCGTTCATCACGCTCATCACGATGATCAGCGCGGCGACGCCCAACGCCACCGCGACCAGGCTGATGCCCGCGACCAGGAAGATGAACGCCTCGCCGCGTCCGGGAAGCAGATAGCGCTTGGCGATCGTCCATTCAAAGGTGGACAGCATGGGGTGGAAACCGATCCTTCCGGAAGTTGGCGCCGACCGGGGGATCAGCGGCGCGCATGCTCCATCGCATTAACCAGCGCATGCCGGACTGACAATGGCTGATCCCTGAACGGGGGCCTGTTGCACATAAACCACAGAAAGGATCAAAAATGAGGGCATGCTGCTAATAACCCTAGCTTCGACGGGCGCGTTACGGAATCATGACAACGCGGATCAAGCGGCTACGGCCATGGGTTCGGGGATAGTTTCCGTCGTTTTGGGGAAAGCGGCGGTTACCAGGGTCCAGAACTTGCGAGCGAGGCTTTCATGCCATCGGCGCGCGATATGGATCTGATAAAGAGCGTCCGGGTCTTGGGGGCCGGACGCTCTTTTTTCGTCTGCACGGGACGCGTGCCCCCTCGGTCGGCCCGTGTGCGGCTCTCGACAAAAATCCATCTTGAAACCCGATTTCGAACGCCTAGATTTGCGATGTGAGCCACGCCAACCGGGTGGTTCACATGTCCGAAGCGCCGCAGATGCGGGCTTCAAACACTTGAAATCGCTTGAAAAGGATTTTGAAGATGAACCGTTTTGATTTCACCCCCTATCGCCGCACCACCGTTGGCTTTGACCGGCTGTTCGACCTGCTGGAAAACCAGGCCCGTGCTGCCCAGGGCGATAACTACCCGCCGTTCAACATCGAGCGCAGCAACGACGACGCGTATCGCGTGACCATCGCGGTCGCCGGCTTCAAGCCGAACGAGCTCGATATCACCGCGCAGCAGAACCTGCTGGTGGTTTCGGGTCGCAAGGCGGCCGAAAGCGAATCGCGCGGCAACTTCCTGCACATGGGCATCGCCAACCGCAATTTCGAACGCCGCTTCGAGCTGGCCGATTTCGTGCGGGTGAGCGACGCTTCGCTGGAAGATGGCCTGCTGACCATCGATCTGGTGCGCGAGGTGCCCGCGGCGATGAAGCCCAAGAAGATCGCGATCAACGGCACCCCCAAGCTGCAGGTCGTCGAGGCACCCGCCAAGGACGAAGGTGACAGCGAGGCGGCGTAACGCCTGACTGACACAGGGTAGATTGCAACGGGGTGGGTCGGCAACGGCCCACCCTTTTTGTTGATTGTCTCCCCTTCCGCACGCGGGTGGGGAGATACTGGAAAACAGAAGAGGGCGAACCCTTGCAGGTCCGCCCTCCGCGCCCGCTCAGGACGCTGCTTTCTCCGGAAGCCGGATTGGCCGGGTCGCATTTACCGCACCGCCCACCGGAGAAAATCTGATCTATGGCCCCGTGCCCTGGGGCACGGGGATTTCCGGTGGCAGGGCCAGGCCGGGTCGCAAATAACCTGGCCCTGCCCCGGAAAACTGAATTTCGCACCTGGCCGATCGTTCAGGCCGCTTCGGAAATCTCCAGCAGCGTATCGCGATCGATAATCTTCACCCGCCCCTGTTCCAGCTCGATCAGCCCGGCATCGGACCAGGCAGAGAGCTGGCGATTGATCTGTTCTCGTGACAATCCCGCAAACGTCCCGAGCTCGCTCTGGCTCAGGTCCAGCTTGAGCTTGCCTTCCTTCGCACCCGAAACCATCAGGCGCAGCAGATAGCGCGCCAGCCTGGGTCCGGAGGTGAAGGCCCGGTCCGCCTCGATCACGTCATTGGCCTGGCGCAGGCGCTTGGCCATGACCCGCAGCATCCGGCGCGGCATCGAGACGTGGCGTTCGGCGATCTCGTCAAAGGCCGGCCGCGACAGCGAAAGCGCCGTCAGTTCGGTCAGCGCCTCGATCGAGGCCGTGCGCGGTCCGCCATCCAGAAACGCGATTTCGCCAATGACATAACCCGGCTCGGCATAATCGAGCACGATCTCGTGACCGTTGCTCGCCACCATGCTCACCCGGGCAAAACCCGTCAGGATGATGAGCAAGTTGTCGCCATCATCCCCCTGCCCCATCAGCTCCTGCCCCTTGCGGTAGCGGACGAAATGCCCGCGCAGGATGATGTCCGACAGTTCGTCATTGTCGCAATCGGCGAACAGGCTGTGACTGGCCAGAAGCTCGGCAAGCTCATTCGCGTGCATGATTGCCCCTCTTGTCCCTTCCTTTCTGTCGGCTGTGTTCCTGGCTGCGCAACTTTGCTTCAGCCGTCCCTGTCACCGCCGACAGATGTGTATTTGCCCGAATCGCATTACGCCGCTGTGCGCCAGCGCACAACACCGTCAAATAGAGTAAAATGGACGTAACCTGATGTGGTAAATTGGGGCATGAGGCAGGAAAATTGCGCCGAAGGGCGGACGCGGTTAACCCATGTCAACCGCATCGGCGAGCCGAATTAACCTGGATTGTAATGCGCGCGTTCTGCCGATTCAGACGAGTCGGCTCTGCGCCACCGCCGCTTCGATGAAACTGGCAAACAGCGGGTGCGGATCGAAGGGCTTGCTCTTGAGCTCGGGATGATATTGCACCCCGACGAACCAGCTATGGTCGGGCCGCTCGACAATCTCGGGCAGCACGCCATCGGGCGACATGCCGGAAAAGACGAGGCCGCCCTGCTCCAGCCGCTCGTGATAGGCGGTGTTGACCTCATAGCGGTGTCGGTGACGTTCGCTGATGAGGTCGCTGCCATAGATTCCGCGCACGCGGCTGTTGCCCGAAAGCTTCGCGGGGAAGGCGCCAAGCCGCATCGTGCCGCCCAGATCGCCCTCGGCGCTGCGCTTCTGCAGGCCGGATTCGCTCATCCATTCGGTGATCAGGCCGACGATCGGCTCCTGCGTTTCGCCGAATTCGGTGGTCGAGGCAGCTCCGATTCCCGAGGTGTTCCGCGCCGCCTCGATGCACGCCATCTGCATGCCGAGACAGATGCCGAAGAAAGGCACGTTGCGTTCGCGCGCGAAACGGACGGAGGAGATCTTGCCCTCGCTACCGCGCTCGCCAAAACCGCCGGGCACGAGGATGCCGTGCATCGGCTCGAGCACTGCGGCCAGTTCGTCGTCGGGCAGCGTCTCGAACAGCTCGGCATCGAGCCATTTGACATGGACCTTGACCCGGTTGGCGAGGCCGCCATGGACCAGCGCTTCGTGCAGCGACTTGTACGCGTCCTGCAGCCCGACATATTTGCCGACCACGCCGATCGTCACTTCGCCTTCGGGATGCTCGTGGCGTTCCATGATATCGACCCAGCGGGTGAGATCGGGCTCGGGCGCATCGTCGATGCCGAACGACCGCAGAACCTCGCGATCCAGGCCTTCCTGGTGGTACTGCATCGGCACCGCGTAGATGCTCTTGGCATCGAGCGCGGGGATGACCGCTTCCTTGCGGACGTTGCAGAACTGCGCGATCTTGGCGCGCTCGGATTCGGGCAGCGGATGCTCGCAGCGGCACAGCAGGATATCGGGCTGGATGCCGAGCGAGGTCAGTTCGCGCACGCTGTGCTGGGTCGGCTTGGTCTTCAGCTCGCCCGCCGCCGCAATATAGGGCACCAGCGTTACGTGGACGAACAGCGTGTTCTCGCGACCGATCTCGTTGCGCAGCTGGCGGATCGCCTCAATGAACGGCAGCGATTCGATATCGCCGACGGTGCCGCCGATCTCGCACAGCACGAAATCGAGATCCTCGGTCTCGGCCTGGGCGACTTCCTTGATCGCGTCGGTGACGTGCGGGATCACCTGCACGGTCGCGCCGAGATAGTCGCCGCGCCGCTCGCGCTGGATGATCGTCTGATAGATGCGGCCCGATGTCACATTGTCCGACTGGCGCGCCGACACGCCGGTGAAGCGCTCGTAATGGCCAAGGTCGAGATCGGTCTCCGCGCCGTCATCGGTGACGTACACCTCGCCGTGCTGATAGGGCGACATCGTGCCCGGATCGACATTGAGATACGGATCGAACTTGCGGATGCGCACGCGGTATCCGCGTGCCTGCAGCAGAGCGCCCAGGCTCGCGGCCATGAGGCCCTTGCCAAGCGAGGAAACCACGCCGCCGGTGATGAAAATATAACGCGCCATGGGAGAAACCCGTTAGCGGTTCGCGCGCAAGACTGACAAGCGCGCGAATCCGCATGGAAAACAAAAAACTGTGAACAGCCCGGAATTCTATCCGGAAAACGCCTCAGTTGGCGGGAGCTTCACCCGTGGCCGGAGCCGTCTGCGGCGCAGCGGGCTGAGGCGTACCGGCCGCCGATAGCGGATCGCCATTGGCAGGAGCCGCCGGAGTGGCCGGCGCTGCCAGCGGATCGCTGATCGGAGCCGGAGCGCCGCGCTGGAGCGACGTATCGATATCGCCGATCGAGTGCATGTTCGCCGCCATCACTGCGAGCACGATGCTGAGCACCACGAACAGCGTGGCGAGCACGGCGGTCGACCGGGTCAGCAGGTCGCCCGCGCCGCGCGCCGACATCAGGCCGTTGGGATTGCCCCCCACGCCCAGACCGCCCCCTTCGGAACGCTGCATCAGGATGACACCCACCATCGCCGCAGCGATCAGCGTCTGGACGATGGTGATGAACAGGAAAAGCGACGACATGAACGGTCAGACCCAGCAAATGAATTTCGAGATTGGCGCGCACATAGCGATTAGGCCGCGCCAGCGCAACCGGCGCGGCGCGCAGCCGCCAAGGATCCGGAAGGCGCGGTT
>CAXRCQ010000512.1:0-4980 GCA_964228845.1 Blastomonas sp. | reverse complement strand
CGGATATGTCGAACTGCTGCCTTACAAGTTGGGCGGCGAGGAACGTGTCGCGCAATCGCTGACCACCGCCCTCCCGGGTGGCTACCGGCTGCTTGTCGGAGCGGATCGTGCCGCCATCGACGAGATGGACAACCGCTTTATCCTCCTGTTCCTCGGCGCATTCGGCGCGATGCTACTGCTGGGCATTGGTGCCGCGTGGCTAGTCGGCATCGTCACACGCCGCCGCCTTGCTCGCATCGATCACACAGCGGCTGCGATCATTGCTGGCGATCTGTCACGGCGGGTTCCCCTAGCCGGGAGCGGCGACGAGTTCGACGGCGTGGCTACGACGCTCAACCGGATGCTCGATCGGATCGCCGGGCTGATGGAGAACCTGCGCCAAGTCTCAAGCGATGTCGCTCACGATCTGCGCACCCCGCTCACGCGGCTGCAAAACCGGCTCGACGAGGCGCTGCGCGAGCGCAACCCCGAGCTGCAACGCGAAGCGATCGAAGCGGCCGCGAGCGAGGCCGGCGAGCTGCTGGAGGTCTTTTCCGCACTACTGCGGATTGCGGAGGTCGAAGGCATGGCCGCCCGTGCGCACTTCCAGACGGTCGACCTCAGCGCGGTGGTAGCTGATGTGGCGGAGGCGTTCCGACCCTCAATGGAAAGCAGCGGCCACCAGCTTGTCACCAGCATTGCGCCCGACCTGACTATGCGCGGCGATCGCAGACTGCTGCAACAGATGCTCACAAACCTGCTCGACAACGCCGCGCAACACACGCCGCAAGGAACGATCGTCCGCATCGCCCTCGAAAGCGCTCATCTCGGCATCAGCCTCGCCGTCACTGATAATGGCCCGGGCGTGAGTGAGAATGAGGCGCCCGAACTCTTCAACCGGTTTGCACGGGTCGATCGCAGCCGATCAACGCCCGGACATGGTCTAGGACTGGCGATGGTTGCGGCAATCGTTGCGGCGCATTCTGGCAGAGCCACCATTGCTCCGCGTCCCGGCTTCGGTGTGCACGTCGAGTTTTGATCTTAGTCGGCAGATGACCATTTGCTGCCATTCGCCTTTGAACACACTTGTAATTATCAGCCAGATTTAGCCGCGATCCCGAAGTCCGCATGGCGGCTTTTGGCAAACGGAGACGTTGAGCCTGCGGGTCGTGAATGACTGGCTATGGGTCGTTTCCTGAAACACGCCAACCAGGAAACGACCTGTTGCCGAAGAAGTTCGCGCGTGCGATATCCGTAAAGGTCTAGGAGACAGGTAATGATTTTATCTACCATTATCGCGGTGAGCGTTGCTACCCAATCGGCACCGGCACCGGCATCAAAAAGCTCGCCTGCCCCTGCAGCCGAAAAGAAGATGGCATGCTGCGAATTGATGGCGAAGGGCAACGGTTGTTGTTGCTGCAAAGACATGGCCGGGGAAAGTCCGAGCAACCAAGGTGGAAACCAAGAGAGCGATGACGCCAAAAGGCATGCTTACTAAGCAGGGCATCAGGTTCCTACTCACTTCCTGCTATGAGTGGCGCAACTGGGTGTAGCGGCCCTCAAGCCCCTGTATCCTGACATTGGCAGCGCCGAGCGCGGGCGATGTCACCTGCACGCGGACCCCTCCGATTTCGTTCACCAGCATTGCGATATTGCCGGGGCGCATCAGCGCCTTTTCCTCGATCTCCTCGCCCGCGATTACCTCGACCCGCAGCGGCTCATGTTGCAAGCGCCTCCCGAGGCGCGTGCCCTGAACGATGATCTCGACATCTTGTTCTTCCTCTCTCTCGTGATCGTGTTCAGCGACTTCGCGGAGGTGTGCCGACCCTTCGGGAAGCGCCTGCGCTAAAGCAGGCACAGGCGCAGCAAGGACGCAGGCCATGCCAAGCAGCAGCGCAGCGTGGAAGCGGTGGATCACATCAAGTCTTTCGTTGGAACGGTGGCGCAAGGTCGCGCCGTGAAGAGTCAATCGGGCGTGCGGTCGATTATCGCACCCAGGTCAGACGGAATATCCATCGCGGTAAAGGCGCTCACCGTGCTGCGTCCGGTGTTGCCGGTTGGCAGGCGCCCCGTCAGATTGCCGAGCGGTGCAATCGCGAGCCGCAGGAGCTGTCCTGCCGCTTCAGGCCAGTCGCGGAGCTGAACAGCAAAGGCGAGCATCCTCCGGTGCGAAGCGCAATGCGGGCCAAGGCGCGTCTGGGCGAGGATGTGCGCACGCCCAAGATGGTGCCATGCCAGCGGGACATCACCCTGCCGCGCAGCCTCTTCCCCCATACGATATTCTTCTGCAAGTGCTGCAGCGATAGCGTGCATTGTCCGCTGGTTGGCGGTGTGCTGTGTCATGCCTTGCTCCTCAACGTAATCGTTCTCCTCGGCGGTCGTCAGATAACCATCTTCGCTGCCATCCAGAGCGCCATCGCGATCATCATCAGGTTTTCGGTTAGCGAAACGAAACCAAGCGGAACGTTGCTCGATCCCCCGACGCATGCGCACTTGAGCTCGCGCCGGTCGATGTAGACCGCCTTGAACACGGAAACCGCGCCGATCGTGCCGATGAACAGTGCTACCGGGATCGAGACCCAGTGCAGTACGCCTGCTACCATCAGGACGCCGGCAAGACCCTCAGCGAAGGGGTAGATGCGCGCATATGGAACCCAGCGCTGCGCCAGCAGGTCATAGTTGAGGAACATTGTCGCGAACTTGTCGACATCCTGCAGCTTGAGCAGCGCGAGGACACACATCGAGAAAGCGATGAACCATTCGGCCATGCGGACACTGATGGCGTTGCCGTCGGCGGCAATCCCAACCGCAACTGCCATCAATGCAGTCATAGCGAACAACGCCATGACCGGGCGATAGGTGGTTGCATTAGGATCGGCGACCTTGAGACCGAAGAAACGGCGGAGGTCGTCGTGGCCGCCGATCCGCTGCCCATCGATGAAGGTCTGCGGCGTGGTCGTCACGGCATTCGCGGCTTTGAAAGCATCGGTCGCTTCCCGCGTCGTCAGGTGGTGGTCCTCTACCCGGTAACCGCGCGACGTCAGGAGGTGCTTCGATTTCAGACCGTATGGGCAGGTATGGCCGGGCATGACCATGCGATGAAGCACGGCTGTTTTGGCAGATCGGGGCATTGGCGATTTCCTTTGATTCGCGTGCAATGCAGCCGCTATAAACTCCGTACCATGATACGGGATCAAGTGCCTTTATGAAAATCGGCGAATTCGCTCGCGCGGGCGGCGTGAACGTTGAGACAATCCGTTATTACCAGCGGCGCGGGCTCCTTATCGAGCCGCCGCGCGGACAAGGGCCGCGGCGTTACGGGATCGATGACCTCGATCGCTTGCGGTCAATTCGTGCGGCCCAGACTGCAGGCTTCACCCTTGATGAGATAGCGACCTTGCTGGCGCTGGACACGGCAGACCGCTCTTCGGCGCAGGCGCTTGCAAACAGCCGCATCGCGGCGCTTGATGAAAAGATCGCGGCCTTGCAGACCATGCGCGGCGCCCTCATCCGTCTGGCGGAAGCCTGCGCAGCCGAAGACGCCGGGCCGTGTCCCATCATCGCCGCCTTCAATCCGACCGGCGCTGCCTAAGCGTCGGATCCCTGACGAACGCTCCCCATCCTGATCGAAGGCCGCTTACATCATCGTCGGCGACATCGTTCCGAAGACCGCGACCAAGCCAATGGCCAAGAGCCCGAGCAGGAATTCGGCAATAAGGGTGCGCTGCAACGCACCCAAGGCTTGAGCGGGATAGACATTGCCATCCCTCACAGCTGTTGCAGCGCCCCTGCTCACGCGCGCATGATGCGCGCCAAAGGCTACCATAGCTGCCACTAAGGCCAGCTTGATTGCCAGCAGGATGCCGTATGGCGTTGCAAAGGTCGCCGCGACGTTCGGTAAACCGAAGATCAAGTGAGAGTTGACTGTCCCGGTAACCGCAACAAGCGCAACCAGTGAGATCCCCATAGGTGCAAAGGCGTGCATGGCCTTGAGCACCGCATGCGCCTTTGCCTCGTCAGGATCCTTGTAGCATCGGAATGTCAGAACAAGGAACCTACCGATTGCTCCAAGCCACAGGCCCGCGCTGACCAGATGGATGCCGTTGTTAAGGCGATGGAACAGCCCCAATCCGCCTTCGGTTGCAGCAGCATGACCACTCCAACCTAGAGTCACAAGGGCGCAACCGTAGCAGCCCGCCGCAAATGCCAGCGCTGCCTGGCGGTTTCGGAGCGCAAGAATAGCGGCCAGCCCCGTTAGGAGCAGCCCTGAGCGGACAAGGAAGGCAAACCCCATGTCGGTGCCCAAGATCATCGCTTCGATCATCGGCAGATCGAGTTCGACGACCGGCACGCCCATCATCGCAGCGATCGATATCAGCATCAGCGCCGCTGATACAACCGGTGCGGCAAGAGCCGCTATAACAGCAAAGTTTGGCGCGCGGTCAGCCCTTAGCCAGTCGACGCTTCGCAGGCCAAGCAACCAGAAAGCCGACCATCCGAACAGGCCCAGCAGCAGCGAATATTGCGCAACCCGCAGGACCAGTCCGAGAAAATCCCCCTCTGCCACCGGTTCAGCCGATGATGAACGTGACGGTGCCCTTCATGCGGTGACCGTCAGCCCCGGCTGCCTGCCAGCGAACCTCATAGGTGCCTTTAGGCAGTGGCTTTGCCAGATTGAGAGTCATGGTCTTGTTGTCGTTCGACCATGCGGTCTTGAAGTTTCGGATCGCCATCTCGCCGTGATTTGCCATGCCGGGCATCGCAGTCATGACGATGCTGGCTGCAGCAGTGGGCGGCAGCAGGGCTTCGCTGAAGGTCAACGAGACGGTTCGCGCGCTTGCGACCGTCGCGCCCTCAGCCGGGGTCGAGGCGACCACCTTGGTATGCGCCAGCGCGGTAGCGGGCAAAGCGAGCGGGGATGCCGCAATCGTCAGGGCGGCAAATAATGATGCGATCTTCATGTGAGTTTATCCTTCGTGTTGATCAGAACCAGAAACGGAT